>CAVKXW010000001.1:0-141940 GCA_963660215.1 Bacteroidaceae bacterium
GTATTGACAAATCGTTAATAGTATCATATAATATACTTGTACCAATCAATAATAACACACGGAGGTTCACATTATGGATAAGCTTATGATCGTTATCAATGATAGAGAAAACAACATTGTGGATGTTATCTGCGGAGAGTATCTTGAGATGGTTCATATGGTAAATGTTCTCAGCCGTCACGGTGTTCCTGAACAATACATAACCATCATTGAACCTGGTCAGATGAAGATAGAGGATCTTCCATCTGCTGCATATAAGTTAGTCCATCGTACACTTTCTAGAAATTCTGTTTGCATGCTGTATTACTCCGAGAACACTTGGCATGCAACAGATAGAGTAACAGATCTTGCTACTAAGCTAGCAGACTGCGGTGGATTTTACGCAGGATGCTACACAGATTACGATACAGTTGAAAGACTCTGCACGGAGGGTAAGTAATGAACGTATTATTTATTGTAGAGTATAAGGGACATCCTGGAACAGGCGCATATATGGTTCATCCTAAAGATCAGATCAAGAAGTATACAGCTAGATACAATACTATGCCTGTAAACTTCAGAGTATTTGAAAATGGCGAGCTTCTGGTTACAGGACTTCCTCTTGTTGTTATGCAGCAAGCTAATAAGGTAGTCAATAAGCATGGTCAGTGTTACGTTTACTATGGTAACGAGCTTGGTTGGGGCTGCTCGCCTGAATATCGTGAGGCTGACAACAAAGAATATTATGCTGGCAAATATGATAAATCGGATTTTGATATCCTTCGTGCTGCATTCAAAGCACTAGGTACTGTCAAACTTTAAGGAGGCGTTACTATGCACAATGTGCTTTTCATTGTAAGAAAACAAGATTGCGATAAAGTTGAAGCATATCGAGTAGTCTCTTACAAAGACTGCAAAGGTTATGCTAATATGCTTGATAACTGTGATTACGTTCATGAGCACTATAAAATGAACAAACTTCCGTTCATGCATCTTCCAGAAAACGCTGCAAAATCTGCAAAGCTACTTATTGATGCTATCGGATATTGCTACGTGTATTATTCTAGCGGATTTGGCTGGGAAGTTTGTCCCACCCAGAGATACATTGCTCCTCAGGAATATTATGCGGGTAAATATACTACCAGAGACATTAAGTTGATTACGAATCTTTGGTATGCAATCGCAGGCGTAAATTATGAAGGTGATGAACATGTATAAACTCATTGTGATATGCTATCTAGAAGACGGTAGCAAAATAACATATACATATCAAAGTTACTATATTGGAGCATGCTTTACTCGTATTTCTGAAATTTCAAAACAATTCAAAAGTGTACATTACGAGATGTATAAGCTGAACGGATTCAAATATGAACTTCAAGAGAGGGGAGAATTCAATGAGAGAAGTTAAGTACATCATAGAATATCGAGCTGAAAACTCACATCTATATGTAGGAAATCACGGAAAGTTTATTCTTAATCTTCCTAGAGAAGCTAGACAGAAGGATATCCTTTATAATTTTGCTTTCAATTCTCTAACAGAATGCGTTGAATACTTAAGATACAAATTCTGGACGGACGAAATGTACAATTACTTTGAAGGTTGCGCAGTAGAATATACTATTCTAGCTGTAGAGTTCAAATACGACCATGTCAATGTTACAATTGCATTGGCTCAGTATATCAAACCTACAAACGGCTGGGATGAAGTTCTAGAAGGCGCGTATGTTATTGCATTCGAACACGATGACGGAGATTGTGCATTCTATGGAAAAGATTTAGTCTATCTGGGAAATTACTTCAAAGGTTCTGGCAGATTTGCATTGTACTATGATAGAGTTATTCAATACAGTTTTGATAGCTTGCAGGAAGCTGTTGAATATGCTCACGAAAACACAACAATTGGAGACGCATTCGTCAATCTGAGTTCTATCATTGCTTGCAAAGTAGTTGTGTTGAATCGAAGTGATATTGCTGTAACTAAGATTGATATTGTAGAATAAAAAATATGACGCAGTAGAAATTTATCTACTGCGTCATTATACTATATGAAATGAATTTACTTAAGATCGGACTGTGACAGGTAAATAGCTCTAGAAATAACTAGAGGTACTTGAACCTGTACAAGGCCGCCCTCTTGGTTCATATCGCCATTATTCAGAGCACCAATCCATGTACCAGGACATCTAATTACATCTCGCACATTGCCTTGTCCGTCGTATCTGATAAAGAATACCTGGCGCATATACTCGCTAGGTAGGCCCATCTTCTCCGTCTCAGGATCATAGACAAGCTTTCTCCAAGCACGAAGAGCTTCCAGTACATTCGGAGAACAATAGCAGTTAAGTGTCCAGGTAACATCAGAGAAGGATACCTTGCTAGGGAACTTGATAATGCCATTGCCGTAATGTACCACAATCGAATCTTGCTCTTCCTGAATAGCTCCCACCTCATTGGTGGATAAGGTGAGCAAGTCGGAAGACTCTGTTGGAGATGTTCCATCCATGTTGTAGATACGGATCTCAAAGTTGTTCTTTGTCAGAGGTACAAACTGATCTACACCGAGCATGTGATTTGTACCCATATAAAGAGGTGTGAACATGTATCAACATCCACCTTTCGTTAGTTTTGTTAGTTCTAACGTATTCAAGGTTAATTTTGCACAGGAGTTATTAGAAATGCTATTGTACCCTCTGATGATACGTCTCCGCTAGTCTTCTGGAATATATTTTCTGATTGCCATCTGCTATTTGAAGAAGTAGACGTTTCTTGACCTACTGCATATATAACTGCATTTTTCTGTATTTGGTATCCTGTAAAAATTATATTAGATGCAGATGTGTATCCTGAACATGTTCCGCCTCCACCTGCAGTCTGTAATGGGGTGAATGGGCAACCGGTTATGCGGAATCTAGATGTGGTACTTCCTGCAAACGAACCGTATATGTTCCACCCAATTATACAAGTTCCTCCAATCGTGAGATACCAACCGCTTTGAATTGAATGACTAGCTGCACCGACTAGTACAGGAGTCCAAGTTCCATATCGTATTGCGCTGGGTTTACATATCAGGTTTGCGGGATCTTGATTATCTAGAGCTAAATACCCCGCTGCTGTAAAACCATAGTAAGGATACAAATCACTTACAACAGCTGCACTATCTACTGATTCAATCCTACCAGATTTAGTGAATCCCGCTAAACTACTGAGAGTAGCTGATGTTAAGTTATCTGAATGATTTGTATATAAAAATTCCGACCAATCATCATAAGAAATTTCAGCCGAACCGTTACTTGAAATATAACGAAAGAATTCTCTTCCAGAAATAGCTATTAGTCGTTGAAGTCTATAATTCCAATTTGTTCCTGTTATACTAGAACTAGCTGAAGATCCTATTGCATTAGATACTATCAAAATAAATGCACCTGCAGAGTATGGAGAGTTTGCAATAGTTTTAGCGGTCGAAGATGACGAACATCTGAAGTACCCACAGGCTGTATAATCGTTTAGATCAGAATCTGCAGGTATTGATGTGAATGAACTGTATAGTCCAGTACCTTTTGGATCTGCTCCAATGTTTTCAGGAGTCAATTCGTCCTTTGTAACTAATGCCTCACCCCACGGATACCCAATGTGCAATCCGTCATAGCCCTCCGCGATACAATTCTCATAAGCGCCGCTGACATAGCCGATGGCGTTCATAACGCGAATTTTTTTCTCATTGGCATAGGTAAAATCGCAGGTGATGTCGGATTCGTTTGATGTTCCGCCGAAGCCAAATCCGCCGATCATGGCATTTCCAAGGTCAATGACCTGATCAATTTCCGTGCTTGTGATATTCGCGCTTCTGCTCAGGGTATAGTTCAGACAAACGATAGAATCTGTGGCACGCCACTTTACAAGGCTTGCATAGGTCATGGAGTTGATGATGGTATGATACATCATGTTGTGCACCCGCAGTTCCTCCAGCAGCTTTGGGACTACCACATCCATGTATTCATCCCGGATCGTGACGAATGCCACCTTTCCATATGCCCTGCAAACATCCAGATAATCGCCAATCAGGCACGGCTTTGCATAGTAACCAAGCAGCCCGTAGGATTTACTGTCTGCGTGCTCCAGCGCAATGCACTGCGCGGCGGTCATTTCGTGAATACTTGTAGAGCTTTCAGCATTGTAGGTGGTAATTCTCCCGTTGGCGTCCAGCGTAAAACCGGCATCGTGGCAAAGGACTAGTTCCCCGTCCGACGTTGGCCGCACATCGCATTTCAGGACGTTATAGCCGTAGTTCTTGCAGCAGTCCTGGAAATGCTCCTTGCTGTTGATCGCCATCCTTCCGATGCTGCTGTAAGCAATTGCGAGATGTGCGCCGGGAAGAATGTCCCAGGGGCTCCGCTGTCCCAAATCTCCAACGATTTGAGACGAATCCACCTGGATATTGCCGTTGAGCTTCGTGCCGTAACCAGCTTCATATGCAATTTCCTCATTGACGGTAATAACAGATTTCGAAGAAACGCCGGAGGCGGGAACCGTGAACCGAACGTAAGCCGCTGCTCCTGGGCGGCATATGGTCAGCTGAATGATATTGGTCCCGGCGTCATCCAGCACAACCGTATTCGTGCCGCCGGACGGAGACACGATATAGTTCATACCGGTGGAATTGTTATCTGCATCATAGGTGTTGATCTGGCCCTGAGACGCAACCGTATGATCGGCTTTATACGTAAGGATTCGGCAGTAGCTGGAAGCTCCGATTGGTAGGCCAAAGTCCTTAAACCGAAGAACATCATTCTGCTTGACCGGAATAAACCCGGTGGATACCCAGTTCGTGGCATCCGTTTCATTGCCCGCGCCGCTGATTACTGTGTATGTATATCCGAGATTGTTTTGTACCTCTCCGGCGGCATTCTGAGATAGCGGTAAAACATTTGTAAATTTAGGCGTTAAGCCTGTTTGAAATACATCTGATTGCTTTGCATATATTTCATCTGCGTATGCTTCTGTTATGTAATCATTCCTAGTTTGCCCGCATAAATAACATTCAGACATCAAAAATCAACCTCCAATTAACAGCTTTTTAATTGCTGCTATTGAAGGTTGATTGGTGCTTTATGGTAATTATAATTTGTAATTATTCTCCAAATTCGCTGGGATCATATTCCCTGCTAACTAAACTAGTAACAAGTTTAGCTGCAAGATTAAACTGTTGAATTGCATAGTCAGCATCGTCATAATAGTGACTACCGCTGTCTTCACCTACGGATACATCAGGAAATGATAATTTACATCCGAATGTATAAACTCCATCATTCACAAAAGTTGTTACTTCAAGGTTAGGGACATAATCTTTACCTGAAATAGGCGTTGCGACTAAGGACATGTTATCTCCTACCTCAAGATCATATCCTGCATCGTGGAACATAGTGTGTAAATTATCTAGAAAATAATTGTAGTTATAATTCACATCATGAGTTGCAGCTTTTACATAACGTTTCATAATAGTTCACCTACTTTGTTTATTTCTTTTTCAAATATTGAATAGAACTAAATCCAGTATATTGCACTCCGTCAAGCGTGAACTGAATATAGAGCCATTTCACACCATTTGCAATGCTATAGAATCCATAATTACGAACTGTAGTTCCTTTAGGAATCAAGCACAGCGCTTTCTTATTTGTTCCAGCACCATTTCTGCAATACAGGTTTGCAGTAGTTGTATATTTTCCAGCTATTGCAGCATCTTTCTTCTGTGCATAGCAAGTTGCTGTAACTTTCTTTTCGACAGGCTGATTTTGATCCTGATCATCTTGTTTAGGCGTTGTTGCGCTGCCATTCAAGATACGGTTTACTTCAGCCTGTACTTCATTGTAGTTGTATCCTTTTGCTTCTAGCGCCTTCTTACGATCAGATCCGTTGCCCCACTGCCCTGCGATAACCTCATGAGCAATTGTAGAAATGCTCTTTCCGCTATCCTGTTTAGGTTCGTCTACTGAATCGTCATCGTATTTCGGGCATATAAACCCTCTAATATAACGTCCATTGATAGATACCGTACGACGTTTGACAGCATTTGCATAGTTGCCTTCAATCACAATAAAGTATCCCGAAGATTCGTCTACAGTTTCTATTGTACCGATATGATCAGGATTTCCTGTGTTGTCACCTGATCCACTGTCGTCCCAATCATAGAGAACCGCGTCGCCAGGCTTCGGCACATGCGCATCGTTCTCCTGCCAGATTCCCATCTTCTTAGCAGCATTGATTAGATGATAGCAGCTAATCTCTACAGGCATGATAGATGTATATCCTAATTTGATTGCTAATGCTGACCAAGTACACGCACACCATGCCCAGCTGTATAACATCTTTGTTCCGCGAGGAAATGACTTCTGTGTGTTGTAAATGTCGATGATAGTCTTGTAGCTTCCATCGGATTCATTTTTGCCAATCCAGGAACGCGCCAAATCAACAACTTTCTGTCTAGAATAACTCATTTGTATCCTCCTTATTGAACATAATCTTTTAGTTCACCACAATAGTCCAAAAGTTTCTTTCGATTATTTGGAATTGTAGTTATTTCTTTGTATGGAATAGTCCATTTATCTATCTTAGTTATGTTAAGTGACTTCTTACCAGTTTGCTTAATGTATTCGTCAATGTCTTCAATTTTGAATACAAATGCTCTCTGATAAGAAGCAAATAGCACAATAACTAATCCATAGCATCCATTGATTTTAGACTTTTCTAATAGACCATCATATTGAGTTTCAGTAAGTTGATTGAATTCCCATCTATCATTCCAAGTTGCTTTGCTTTCTATATAATACATGAATGGATATCTATAGCATGCAAAGTCACATATATTTTTGCTACCAAATTGGCCTGACATCTGATCAGGAATTCTATCAAAGCTATAACCGTCTTCAGGTCTATCTAGCCACTCCTTAATTTTACCTTCAGCTTTCTTGCCTATATCATCCATCCATGAACACCTCGTCTACAATAGCTCGGCCATCAGATACAGCAGAATCTAATTTGTAAGACAAATCTGAATGAGAAACTCTATATTCACGAATTTCTTGATCATTAGCTACAGCAATCTTAAGAGAGTCTTTACCATCATGAATAACTACATCACCAATTCCAATGTCATCTAACTCTGACTGAACTGTCTGAATAACAGTATTCATGTATTCTTCATTGCTGTGTGAAATATAACTATCTACATTCTCACCTAGCAGGTCATAGTTAGAACCATTAGAATTTTTACGAATAATCATAAATTACTCCTCAGAAATAGAATTTCCAATCTGGTCAATGAATTGAGAAAAACTTGACTGAATATTTTCAGCAATAGCCTTACCCGCATTTGTAGCATTGGCACCGGACCGTCCAAGCTTCTCTAGACCGGACAGGATGTAGTCAAAATCTTCCTTCAGCTCTGAAAGCTGGTTATCAAAAGTATCGTCAGTTTCAGCAGCAGCTCTGATATATCTTTTCATATGTTACACCTCAATCTACTAAGAAATCGTACAACGAAGGATCATTTTTAATATCTAGCTTATTGTCTACAATGTAACTAGATACCATTGCCTTGCTATACAAAATTTGATGAACTTTGTCGTCAACAGTATCTTTAGCGATTATGGTATAGATATTTACAGATGAATTAGTACCGATTCGATATATTCTATCTTCAGCCTGAACCTTATCGGAAGGATTCCAACATTCATCATAGAAAATAACATTTCGTGCTACTGTCAATGTATGGCTTACGCCTAACGCGCCGATTGTTCCCATCATAACAGTACACTTGGGATCTTCTATGAATTTACGTTTAGCTTCTTCTCGCTTTGCATCAGTCATTGTACCTGTAAAAGTAACTGTACCATACTGTGTTGCGACAAAGCGATACAAGGTTCTAAGTGGTTCTACCCAATTCGAGAAGATAACCACCTTCTCGCCGCGATCGTGAATGTCTCTCAGTAGTTCTAAAAGAGTCTGTAACTTGGCATTGTTAGAAAGATACTTCTTATCAACCTTGAGATCTTCATCTACGAGCTCTGGAGATCCATTAACTTGTCTAAGATGCAGAAATGACGCAAGAGGATTAGGCATCTGCATTACATTGTTTTTATTACGACGCATCTCAGTTTTTAGCTTATTGTAAAGTTTCTGCTGATATGATGTATTTTCTACATATACTGTGTACGTTATCTTAGGAGGAAGGTCCAATACATCAGATTTAACACGTCTAAGCATATTAGACTGTAGCATAGATTTGAGCATTCCGATATTCTTGTATCCGATAATGTCATTGAAATCTCCATATATGCAGAAGTTATGACACCAATCTGAAAATGATGATGTTGTTATTTCGCCTATTAGCAACATAGGTAGATAACAATCTGTAGGCTTCTTTACAATTGGTGTACCCGTCATTGGAATAAACATACATGTATTTCCAACCTTTTTGCTTATTCTACGAAGTCTATCCCCTTGAGTAGATCCTAAAGAACAATTCTTGTGAATCTCGTCTAAGCACACCATATTTATTTCACCAGATAAGATCAATTCTTGAATCTTTTCTGCAATTAAGAACTTTCGCTTTACTTTGTAACGAATAGCTTCAATGTTCATTATGATGAAGTACGGTAGATCATCTGATTTACCGTACATTTTCATAGAACATAAATCATCATACTTTTCTTGACTGCTTCCTACATATCTGACAGATTTGTTTCGTTTCAATCTAGATCCTAAGATGTATCCAGATTCCTTACCTCGAGTATGCTGATAGATTTCGTCAAGCCACGTGTATTTAGCAGAATTTACACAGCATATTACAAGGCAGTGTTTGTATCCATAATGCTCTCGGTTGTATAGCGCCAAGTTGATCACTTCACAAGTTTTAGAAAGGCCTTGGTCATCTGCTAGAAGAAATCCTCGCATATCGCCAGATCGTTGGCGATGCAAAGCAAATTTCATGAAATCTAGCTGATGTTCTAAAGGCCTGCATCCTTCCTTCACTTGAAAATTTACATCTGAAATATCTTCGTCAGGAATCACAGAGGTAGTATCAAATGAATGATTGATATACAGTTCCTCTTCTGAAGTAACTTGATACATTGTTCGATACGGTGATTGATCTAATGATCGTACAAGCCAACCTAGATAATCTTTAGAAACACTCCAGAGTTTTGTATTAGGATCATACTTTCTAGATGGAATGTCTCTAATGATAGAAATCAATATCGGATCATACTTAAATCGAATATTGTATCTATTTCCTTGTTGCATTATGGATATCAAAGTATCACCTCAACGTTCAACCCATTCAAATGTGAATCCGCTACGCTTTCTGTGTGTTTTAAGACTATCGCTTACAGCTGCAGGGTCAATTCCAAGCGTCTTTGCAGCTTCTGACTGTTTGTTGAAATACTGATCAGTTTCAATGCAATGAACCATCCTAGTGGACTTGATAGCAAATAGCGAAATCGGCTTATCCGATTTACTGGATCGCTCAGTTCGTACTTCCGCTTCTTTGCTTCTAGCTGCGTCTACAGAAGCTACACTAGATAGCTTATTGTCGATATAGAATTTCAAGCCTACTTCATGCATAGACTCTAAGTACTCAAGATCCGGGATGAATCCTACATCCTCGGTCTGAAACATTGTACGAGTACCATCTCTTACTTCAAATTTCATCTGACGTTCCTCCTATTAGTTATACTGATCCATGACAGCTTTGTCATAGCTGAAATATGTATTATCTAATTTAACGAATGGGACAACCTCGCTAGACCAATCATGATATTCGTCTGCTCGGAAATATAGGACTTGAACAGGAACTGTACATCTAGAATCTAGCAACTCATTTACAATATCTACGCACTCCTCTGTAGGTTCATACTGATCAATTAGCTCTGCAGGCTCAAACTGGTTAGGAGCATAGATAACTTCTTCCAAGGTCTGTCCATATACATACATTCTATTTAGAACTACGCTTGCAATGCATTCCTTAGTGTATCTGCTTTCAGCTCCACCTTCTAGAAAGACTAATGTAGCAAGTTCATTGATTTCGTCAGGAGTAAGATAGATATCGCCGTATTCTACGTATGTTCCAATCATAGTCGGTTGAGCTTCGTATGTAGATTCCATCTGAGGAGGTTTGATCTTCGGGAGCTCTGTAGTTACTTCATTTACTTCTGCGTTTTCGAGTACAGGTGTAGTAATGTCATCTACCATGCAAGATAGCCCAACTACCGCACTTATTACCGCAAGCGAAATGAGAACAAACGACACAATAATATTGGTCATATCGATCTGAGCCCAGCTCATAGAACCAAAAAGTTTCTTCAATTTACAATACATCTTAAGTACCTCCGTAATTATGAATACAAGTATATTATAAGATACTTTTAACAAAAAGTCAATACCTAATTTTAACTTGTTTCATAAATAACGACAGGCCACCTACTAATTTAAGTAGATGGCCTGCCTATCTGAAAGGAGGAACCATGGAACGGCTTATTTTGTTGTTTGCTTATCTGCTACGCTTAGCAATGCGGAGATTCTGTCTGACAGAGACTGAATATCTTCAATTTCTTCATCACTGAAGTCATCGTCTTTATATAGTGCAATGTATCCAATGTTCTTTCCAGTATGTGATGTCATCAACGTGCATAATGCTTGTTTTTCATTACATTCTGTCATGATATCGTACATTGCACCGCCTACTTGCATATCTTTATTGGATGTATCGAATATGCAGTAGTCTTTGCCATTCAAGTTATTGAAGAATGTAGTAAATAGCGATGTAGAAAGGTGATCTATTTTAGACCCTACAGCGTTTTTACCTACTGAATAGCATTCATATGTGCATGACATGTATCTAAATGGCAGATAAGCTACAGACATTACAGAATTTGAGAATTCAACTACGTGAATCCTATTACCGCCGTAATGTTCTAGGAACTTATCTATCATTTCTTGAACTTGAGAATCAATTTTGGTTCGCTCTTCAAGTAATTCATCGTGTTTCTTATTTTTGACCTTGTCTTGGAAGTATTCAAATACTAGATTAAGTGTTTTTATTGCAGCATATATAAACACCGCCCCAATAATAACTAAAATACCTAGTTCATTTATACTCTTACCAATATCAACAACGTCTGTTGCCATCTTATGCACCTCAATTCGTAATTTATAAATTGAGGCACAAATGTTTCGTCCTCAATGTATGATATCAACCGAGAATATCAGATTTCTTGATATATCCATTGAAGGTTCCTACACCTCTTAGACCAACTCGGACGTTTACAAATCCATTTACAGGCTCGCCTACAACTGCTACTGTGCCAGATACTGCAGTTAGCAATGTATTTTCATTAGGTGATTTATAAAGCGATACAGCTCGCTTAGCTTCTACAAATTTAACTGCAGGATGTTCATCATACACAGTTTTGGTCAGGTCTTCCTCGGGCTCTTCGACGGTCTCCGCAGGTTCATCAGCTGTTTCCTCAGGTTCATCTGTGATTTCTGAAGTTTCTACTGTAGTTTCCTCAGTAATCTCTGAATCATTGACAACTTCGTCCTCAATAACTTTGGGAGAGGATTCCTCACCCTCAGAAATTTCAGAAACTTCAGCAGTCTCAGCAGATTCAGCAACAGTTTCTACTGTTGCAACCTTGGGAGGACGACCTCTACGCTTCGGCTTTTCATCAACAACGTCAGAATTGACAATGTTTGTTTCTTCACTGTTCATTGTTAACACCCCTTCAATTATCATTGTACCAGATTACTCTGGTTAATATTCGTACACGAGCTTTTTCTGACTCATTCAGATCTGCTGTGTACCGGTATATAAGGTGATGATGTATTTCTGTATCCTCTACAGACAGCTTAACTGATTTCTTGATTGATGGTTTATCTACATAAGTTAACAGCCTATCTTCTAGTGATACTGAGTATTCTAGATCTTTGATAGGTATCTTGTAGCGTTCAGGAGTAACTCCTGAGAGAACCCAAGCTAGCGCCTGAGATTCTGTTATGTCATAATCTAAGCTGAACCGTAGCTTTCTAGCTTCAGAAGCTATGAAGGTTATAGATGGATAGAATCCTAATTTATTTTCAATCTCAGCTAGACGAGAATTGTTTATAATAGACATGTTCCGCCACCATTGTAAACAAACTTCTCAGTTCGTTTCAGAATATAATTCAGCTCTTTGTTCCAATGACGGATTGTTGAATCTAGCTCAGACTGAACATCTCTCGGAAAATTGACATACGTTGCGTTCAGATATGATACATACTTATCTGCAGCATCTCGCACAGTTTCAAATCCTTCGGAAGCTAGATATGAACTACGAAGTGCAGACGTAACCATATTAGACTGCAGCATAGTAAGCGGAGTATCTACGCTATCGCATATTTCACAGCAGATTTCAGCATATAGATCAACCTGCTCTTGCAGATATTTTATCTGCTCTTCACAATACTTGTGAATAGTTAGAAAATCTTCGCCATAAGAATTCCAGTGGACATGCTGAAATATAGATAGCAGCTGGTATGTGCAAGCAACTAGCAATTTTGCATAAGCTTGTACAGGAAACTCTTCACATAAAGCTATATCATAGTTATCAGGCATTACAGATACTTGTAAACATGTATCGTCCTCAACCATGTTACAGACTTCATCGTCCTCCAGAACATTAAGAGCCTCATTATATGCATCGGCAATATCATAGTCAGCTTTGATAGCTTTGAGCTGAATTCTAGTACCTGTTGTGGACGTTATCTTTGATAGTTTCATGTTGATGTGCTTTGCAGAACTTAGATCAGCGTCTGGTTTAGCTTTGCTCCAATCCTCTAACGTAACTCCAAGAAGTTCATCTACAGCACGTGTGAAAGCTTGTTCAAACTTATCCTCATGAACATCTTTCATTTCCTTTTTCTTTTTCTTGTCCTGAGTATACACTGTTATATTGAAATGGCCTGGCTTACCATCAATTGGCTTGGTCTCTGCAAATAATTTAGAACCGTCTCCGCCTACTAGCGTGTAAGAAACAGATCCATCAGGATTTTTCTTTACATCTTCGACTGAAACTGATAAGCTATCTAAGAAATTAGCAAGTTTACCTGACAGCTTCTTGAATGTATTTAGAATATCGGAAATAAGCCCTGCTTTAACGTATTCCATAATGTTACCTCCATAAACAAAAGCCCTCCAGGCAATTACCCAGAGGGCTTGTGCCCAACATCACTATTTGGATTATTGAAATTACTTACCGCGAGGAATTCTCCGAACGGTACGAGAACGAGACTGCTGAGAAGCCTTCACAGGACGAGAAGTCTTACGAGCTCTAGCAGAACTCTTAACTTCCTCGTCATCCTTACGAGCCTTAACAGGCTTGGTGCAAGCGGTCAGCTCTTCCTCGTCGCCTTCAGCCTCAATGGTATACTCATCGTCACCAACAGTGAAGATAACAGTATTCTCGTCAGTGTCAACACCAACCTCTTCGCCGGTAACCTCAGACAGAAGCTCAGCTACGTCGTCAGCTTCAAACAGCAGATCGGAAGCAGCCTCCTCGGGCATAGTATCGTCAACCATGACTTCATCATCGGCAACAATCTTAGAAGAAACGCGATTGATCTTCATGATAAATTCTCTCCTTATAATTTAATTTAGTACTACTAGTTTGCTTCGTTTGTTTTCTAGCTCTTCTCGAATAGCAGATAATTCACTGTTAGCTTCTTCTAGAAGAATCTCCCCATCAAGCGAAACATTAGAACTTTCGACCTTGTACTTAGATCGAGATCTACCTAATGACAGCTTCATGTAAGCTGTAGATAGTCGTACAAGATAATCTTGATATGTCATATTTTCAATTTCCGACACATCTTGATAATCTGGGACATATCGAATTGTAAGAACTGTTGGTCTAGGGTCTCTATGTGTGCAATAAACCACTTGATTGTTGATATCATATTTCCACTGAAAATCAGTAGACAGAGTGTTTCGCACCTGAGCCATTGCCATCTCCGTCATTATAGGGTCTATGTTCAACGAACTCGTGTTTCCAATAGCACTGTAAGTATTTACAGAAGCTGCTACTTGGAAAACGTTTCCGCTATCAATAGTACCCATTGTCAATCCGATACGAGGATAAGCTGCTTGAACGTATAACACATTACGTGTAACGATTCCGTTAGCAACTAAATCTATACGAGTAGAAAATGGAACAGTCTTGTCGACTGGGGTCTTCATATATCGTTTAAGCTCTCTGAATGCGATCAATACAGCTTTTTCAATCTGTTGGTTTTCTACATTCTCGTTAGAAGGTATTCCTAGCAGAAAGCTGACTTGATCTACAATCTCAGTCATTAGCATACCAAGAACACCTCCTCACGATTATTCCGTAGCAACAAGCTCTTGCTGCTTGCCGTTTTCAGTTAGCTTAAACTCATAACCTGCAGGAGCTGTAACTCCTTCATATCCAACAGGGATATACAGGTGAGCCTTGCTATAGAACTGATCATTATCAGTAATTCGGTCTTCCTTTGTATACTCAATGTTGCCTTCAATAACTACAGAAGAATCTTCGATAGTTACTGTAACACCGTCGTCGTACTCAGGCAGTAATCCGTAATGAACATCGAACGGAACGGTATTTGCAGATCCTTTAATTGTTGTTCCATTGCGTATTACAATGTTACCACAGTTATTAGACAGCAGATACTGATATGTTCTCTTACCCTTGAGCGTTACATTGTCAAGAGTAAGATTGCCGAAGTTCTGGATAAGAATAGCAACTGCTGGAGCAATACAATCAATTGTACCATTTTTAATGGTTACATTTGAACCCTTCTCAATTCTTAGAGCGTTAGTTTCTGTACCTTCGCTACCTACAAATGGTGCAACAGATCTTAATCTATGACCATTCAAATCGAGAACAAAATCTGCTCCAGAAGATACATTTACTGCACACTGGTAAGTATCCTCTGTTATATTCAGATAATCACCAGGTTGCAGAGATTGGATAGCATCGGCTAGCGCCGTCTCGCTAGCCGATGTATCAACTATCTTACCCGTTAGGCTTTTTTTACTTCGATCTCGAAGCCCTGATCGGCCATCTGGCGGCCTAGTTCTGCATAATACAGAGCCTCCTTATGGTCCTCAACCTCGAACTCGAACTTGTTGTCCTCAGCCATTGCAGCCATCTTGAACTGAGCCATAGGCACAGGCATAGGAATAGAAGTTGTATCATACGGATCCTTGGTGCCCAGTTCGCCCCAACCCTCTACGTTGGTAGCATAAACGGACTTACCATACTTCTTATCCGCAGCGTCTGCATCCTGAGGATAGCCCCCCTTGAATACAGGAGTGTCGATGTAGGAGTTATCAGGGCTGAAGTATCTGCAAATAGGTACTACCTTACCCTCAATCTCCTTCTCAACGCCCTTGTAGGTAATAGTAATTGTGTAAGCCATTAGCTCTTACCTCCAATTTGATGATTATTTTTGTTCCGTACAAAATATAATCTCTCACATAGATGTTTCAAACTGAGCACATTGTAAATGCGGTCAATTATTGATAGAGTTTCTCAGGCTCTATCCATCACATCCAAATAAAAGGTTCTACTTGTAGGTTATTCTAAATCAAAATCTTCTTCGGTAAGAAACCGCTTATTGATGATATTCATGTGTTTTACACAACAATCAAGCGAACAGTATAGATTAGAGGTTCCGTGTTCTTTATAGTCTGAGCTGCATTTATCAGAGTAAACTGCATCTCCAATATAAATAGGCTTGTTACACTCAATGCAAATTGCACATTTTGCAGGCTCTCGTTCAACACATTCTCGAATCTCATGAATTTCGTTCAACGTCAAGCGACTAGCTGGATTTTCAGTAGGATGATTATACAGACGATAGAATTCTGTAGGATAGATGGTAATACCTAGAACATCTCGAATGCTTCTGCAAACTTGAGCAGCGGTATGAAATTCTTGTCCGTTGAACTTGTACACGTATTTAGTAGACATATTATCCTCCTATTCTCCATCGAATGTAAAATCTGAGTCATCTGCGGTCTTAGCTGTAACCGCACCATTGTGAACAACGATGCAATGTTCAGAACAATATCGTCCAAATGTTCCATCTTTTCGCTTGTAATACAGAAGCTGCTCGCCTTTGTATATAGGTCTACTACAACGTTCGCATTTTACATGTCGCTTCTGACGATGGATAGTACGTCGAAGAATTTTTCCAATAGCTGTACCGTCTAGAAAAGTTCCGTCACGTCTATGCATATAATCAGCTATTTCGTAAGACGTGAAGAATAACTGATAAGTGTCTCGAATGTAGTGATTATAATCCTTGATGCATTGGAATACCTTTCCATCGAGTTCCCATTCGTAACCCTCTATCATTTTCTACCGCCTTTCAGATACTTGTTAGTGTTATGACGCTGTACTGCGCCCACGACTGCTGCAATGTTTGCATCACGTCTAGCCTTATCAGCAATAGCATTGCCTTCTTCTGTCAATGCATTAGCTTCCTGCTGAGCTCTGTAATTAGCATCTGCGATGTCATTTGCAATCCGCTGCTCCTCAAGTCTCTGCTGGTCCAATTCGTACTGACGATGACGATCGTAACTCATGAAAGATTCATTAAGCGTATAGGTCGAATTTGTCATTTCGTTGTACAGATACGTTAGAGCCTCTTCTGTTCTATACTTTTCAGGAACGCATTTAGACTCAGCATAAAGTGCTTCCAACGCATCTTCGTTCTGAGAAATCGCATAACTGAGATTGTCAATTTTAATTTTGATATCTTCAAAGAATGCTTTCTTCTCATCGCTGTAAGTTTTCATGATACAATTGTAATCGAACATTGCATCTTCATATTCTTCTTGAGCCTGCTCGCATCGCTGAAGGTATTCATTGTGTGCATCATCGCATGCACTCTTGAAATCGTCTGAATTGACAATCTCTTCATATTCTTTGTCACGCTTATGCTTTACATAGACGAAATAACCAAGGAGAAGATACAGACCCAATGCATAGAAGAATCCAATTCGAGTTAAGTTACACAAAATGTAACCAACAGCTCCGCCTCCTAAGAAAAGCGCCAGTGCGATTTTAGAATTCATCTTAGTTCTGATATAATCTTCAGGATTCGGAACGAATTCCTTGAAAGTCTTCTTTACAGGAGATACAGGAGGATCTCTGAACGTCTTTTCACGCAGATTATCTCTCTGAGTTCTCAACCGCCGAATGGTCGTAGTGATTTCTTTTGCACTCTTGATAATATTGATGGTCTGTTCCCTTGTCATAATTGATACCTCTCATTTCTTGATATTTGTTGATATGTTAGATGTCGTTCTTAGATAGAATTACAGAATGAATTCGGTTACCAGAAAGATATCTGCTCATACATCTATAGGAGCAGCATGTTACAGGTTTACTACATCTGAAAATTACAGCAGATGAACCAATGTAGATATGTTTATGACATACTGCACAATCGACATATGCTACAGGTTCTCGTGTAATTAGGTTCAAGATGTGACTAAAATGTCTAGACGTCTTTCCTTGAAAGTGCTGGTAGATAGTATTGACATTGATATCATAGTAGTCAGGCCAGCATTCTCGAATATGCTGAACTACATCAGGTGCATTGTCAAATGTGTATCCGTCCATGTGATAAGTGTACTTGTTTGTATCGAGCATCATCTAGCCTCCTTATTACCACATAGAAGATCTCTCCATGTGGTTTTCAAAATATCCATATCCGGAATTGTTGCAGACACTAGTGTATACGTCATAGGATCTAAGGTGTTCGGATCATTAGTTGTATCTACTCTAACGATGTTGATACCCTTCTTCTCAAACAACCAACAGGCATATGCAAGATCTGCAAATTTAGTTGCAGTGACATACAATCTATTATCATTAGTAGAAATATTGTAGTTGACTTTGATAGACGGATTCCAGATCGTATCACCGTATTCAGGTCCGCCTTTCCATCCGATAAGCTGAGCAGCAGTAGTGAACTTATAACAGTCAGAATACGATGAAATTGCTGTCAGGGCTTTGAATCCGTACATTTTATCATACGTGATTTTCTCGATTTCGACATTGAGCACACCTGCAAGGATAAGAATTCCTTCAAAGTCCTCGAAGGAATCAGAAGCGAACACCAGCCTAGGAAACGTGCTGGATTTAGAGTACATGTAAACTTTCTGCATTGTAGTACCTCCTATTGGATAATTGATGTTATATATATGTATGAATCAGTCAGCGTCAATGTAGACTACCTTGTGTTTACGACCATCGCGCCAATTTGCAGGATTCTCTGCCATCTTAATTGCTGCTGCTTTGGACTCTGCAAAGATATAGATTCCGTCTCTCAGATCTTCGAACTCCATGTAGTAATACATAATGTGAACCTCCGTGTGTTATTATTGATTGGTACAAGTATATTATATGATACTTTTAACGATTTGTCAATACCAAATTTAAGAAAATTTCAAAAAAAAATTATGCATACTCATCAAGTATGCATAATTTATAACTCTTTCAATGTATTATATGCTTATTAGAATCTACCGAAGTTTTCTTCGTCTCCAGGAATAGATGCGTATTTAAGCATCTTGGAACGATCTTTAGTACGGAACACCTCGCCGCTACCGTGACCGTCATATACTTGGTACGTTCCATCAGCATATTCAATGCCTACATATTCTGCGCATTCATTTTCAGGAATATAAATGTACTTAATATCATCTTCTGTAGCGTCAAAAACTTCAGCAGCTTCTTCAGGAAGAATTCCTGCAATATAGTCAGCGTATTCTTCTAGTGTAAGCTGTTCATATGGCTGTATACCGTCATCACTCGCTTTAACATACCGAACACGTCTACCTTGTGAAGTTGCCTTAATATATCTTTTCATTCAAACTAACCTCCTTCAGTTTAATTTCTTAAAAAGCATTATCATATAAGGTATGCTATCTTCAATTATTTGTGCATGTTGCCGAAAGCATATAATTTCAGTATTGACTTTTCTATGTAACGATCGTATAATAATAGTGTAGATGAACATAACTATTTACGAGGTGATTTGATGTACAGCGAAAAAATATGTAAGATATGCGGTGATAAATTCATTCCTAAAAGCTCTAGGCAATCTTACTGCAATAAGCTAATCATAAAGAAATGCTCATTATGCGGGAAAGAGTTTGAATCTAGCTGTAATC
Organism: Bacteroidaceae bacterium; assembly: GCA_963660215.1. Lineage (GTDB taxonomy): Bacteria > Bacteroidota > Bacteroidia > Bacteroidales > Bacteroidaceae > Prevotella. The sequence continues at coordinate 19,241 of CAVKXW010000001.1, forward strand.
CGTCGGCGCCTAAAGTATGCAGCAGAGCTTGCGCAAGCAAACTATCTAGCGCATCTGTTAGGATATGTGAAAAATGCGGAAACTCTTTTTATCCTAAATCTGCTAGGCAAAAATATTGCGATGAGGTTAAGATTAAAAAGTGTCCTGTATGCGGAAAAGCGTTTGAATATTCTTGTAGACATGAAAATCAAACTTGCAGTGTAGACTGTATGAATAAGCTAGGATCCGTTCATAGAGCTGATTCTTATTCTAAAGCTACCAAACTATGTGCATGGTGCGGTGAACCGTTTAATCCTACATCTAATACGCAGATATACTGCAATAGAACACACTATGCAAACTGTGAGATCTGTGGTAAGCAGTACGAAATTGATGTGCATACACAAGATATAGTGCGTACATGTTCCAAGGCGTGCAGCTACAAGCTCAGGTTCAAAGATGGTAATCCGTTTACTAGAATTGAGTGCAGAGAAAAGGCGAAGAAAACTTACCTGGAAAAATATGGTGTGGATCATCCAATGAAAAACATTGATGTAGTCAATCAAATAAAGGCCACATATAAAGCAAGAACTGGATATGATTGTCCGCAGCATAATCCTGAAGTTCGTTCTAGATCTGCAAAGACAGCAATACAATCCTCGCTAGAATCTCGGGTAGCTAGTATATTTGATGAGTATAAGATTGAATACATTCAACATTACATGATTTCATCCGAGGATGCTTCACATGAATTTGACTTCTATCTACCAAAATACAATTTTTTAATTGATTGTGATGGAGTGTATTTTCATGCGTATTTAGACGATCCTAATGGCAAACAAGTGTTAGATTACTATGATGAAGATAGATTAGCTCTTGTACCTTCCGACGGTATATTCCATGTAATAGTAGAAGGTGATGAATCTCGAGGAATTAAATGGGTACTCGACTGCATGCAGAATATAGATAACAATGTATTCGATTATGAAGGGGAACTGTTCCAGTGGTGTAGAAGTATTGAATTTCCATACCCTCAATACAGTTTGGATCGAATCCAGAAAGATTATACTAGACTTTGCAACTATACTTGTGAAAAATATGTGCCCTCTGCTAGATTAGGAGATTCTGCAATTAGCCAGTATCATCATTCCATATATGATGCACATGTAGGAAATAATCCTAGTCCCAAGGAAGCATGGTATGATGACGATCTACTCAAGAAAGTTATTAAGAATCGTCTCGTATACAAGAACGATGTAGACCCTTACAAGATAATGAAGGGATTTAACATCAGTAAGATATGTCCTAGAGTATCCGTTTTCAATCCTGTGTTAGGTAGATATTTAGCGCTTAAGTATTTATCTGAGTATTCTTCAGTATTTGATCCGTTCTCAGGGTTTTCGGGTAGATTATTAGGTGTTGCATCTACAGGCAAAACATATATAGGACAGGACTTAAATTCTGTAGCCGTAGCTGAGTCTAATCAAATAATTCAAGCATTAGAACTAGAACACGGCTCAGTTAGTTGTGAAGACATTCTGGTATCTTCAGGTGATTATGAATGTTTACTAACATGTCCTCCGTATGGTAGAAAAGAGGTATACAATTCAGAAACCGAATTCAAATCCTGCGATGACTGGATAGACGAATGTTTGAAGAGGTTCAAATGCAAACGATATGTATTTGTTGTTGACCATACAAGTAAGTATTCTGAGAATGTTGTAGAAACTATATCGTCTACTTCTCATTTCTGCAAAGTTATGGAGTATGTCATTGTTATATAACACATAAAAATAAGCCCTGACGAATTTCTTCGCCAGGGCTGTTTATGTGAAAGATTATTTGATTACTTCAGGTGAGAAGTCTGAAGTTTAGGTCAATTGATGATTAGAATACGCCGACGATCTTGCCGCTTACCAAAGTATCGGGATTGACAATTTTTTTCGCATACATAGTAGCATAGCCCTGTTGAACCGAGGCATTGGCCAAGCCGATGGCATCAGTGTTCGTCAGAGGCATGTACTCACCGAACAGGGCGGTATTTCTACGAATGTCGTTGCTCTTAGCACACATAACCCAGAGGTTAGCATCGTAGTTAGGATCACAGTAGATCTCGAAGTTGTTGAGCTTACCTGCATGGTAGGGACCAACGTTGTCTTCGGTGCTATCAGCTGTGAAGCCTTCGATCATGGACATGTAAGAGATTACATTTGTACCAGCGATAATTCTGTTAGGACGAGTCAGTCTAGTTGCCTGATATACGCTGGCGGAAGCCTGCTCCAGCTTCAGCTTGAACATATTCAGATAATCAGAAGGAACAACAGAACCATTCAGGACAGGAGATGCATCCCAGTTGAACTGAGGCTTGTAGCTAGCAGCTCTACGAAGATCATCGAAAGCAGAGGTGTTGATCTCAGCTGTGATCTCTGCGAAAGCAGCTTCCTTAGCCATATCGCCGATGTTAGAACCGTACTCTTGCTGAGCAGCGAATGCGGAATAGATGGACCAGTAGCAGGCGAGCTGATGAGCTTCAGCAACGAGGTTGATCTCGTCTAGCTGCAGGTAACCCTTGCCCATTGCTGCACCATAGTTGCCAGCTGCATCGGGACCAACAGTCTCGTTGTCGTACTGATAAGTAGCCTTAACAGTGTTGCCAGCGCCGGCTGCGGGAGGAGTAGTCAGAACGATCTGGCCGTTGGAGTAGTTAATGTAGCCAGCCTCTGCACCAGATGCATCAACGAGATCGCCGTTGCCCTTATCGGTATAAGGAGTAGTAACGCCGTTGTTGTTAGCATATACGGTTACGGAGCCAGGCAGAACAGGAGTGTAGGCCAGGTTCATCATGGTGAAGTCGCCCTCAGCGACAAGCTCATTCTTAACTACACGACCCGTGAAGTTAGGATCCATACCCTGACGGTTGACAAACGGAGAAGACAGAATGTCACCGGCATGAGTCTCGCCCTTAGTGTTCTCAGCAATGAACTTGAAGTAAGGAATCAGCTGCTGACGAGAACGCATCGCAACAGAACCATACACATCAAGGACAAGCAGCTTCTGAACGAAGATGGGCAGGAGCTCCATGAAGTCAGGACGTGCCATGATGTTAGAAGTGTTAGTAGCCGCAGTAATTGTAGAACTTCTACGAACATTGTTCTTAATCTGATTGCAGAAGGACTGCTGAGCGGGAGTAAGAGTTACATTGGTAGTCGCCTTGACAGCCTGCTTAGGACGAACACTAGAAGTGATGGAGGTGCTAGCCTTAACAGGACGTCTATTAGAGGTGACGGGAACTCTACGAGTATTCTTGATATTCATAGATATTACACTCTCCTATATGATTATTTGTGCTTCTATAATAGAAGCTGATTGATTTGGTTACATTGTGATTAGAACGTCATCGCCCTCATCATCGGAATAGATATCAATGTCTTCTGGCTGAGGTAGAACAGTGGTAGTAGACATATTTGCAGCACTTGACGAAGTTATCAATTGCTTCAATTCATCTACTCTTGTGTTTGCGGTGACTTCTACATTATCTAGACTTGCTCCAATAGCATGAGCATAGAATGCAGCATAGCTATTCTGATACTCATCGATAATAGACTGTGATGCTTTGATGTCGTCTTGCAGTTTGCTGTTACTTGCCTCAAGGTTTGATGCGCGCTGCTTGAGTCTCTCGTTCTCTCTGACGGTTTCATTGATACGAGTATTCAAGCTAGCAATAACTTTAGACTGCTTGCTATTATCTTTTTGAAGCTTATCTATTGTACTAGTGTATTTAAGGTTCTGTTTAGAAGCTTTAATTTGAGTATCCTCAGCCTTTTTGGTTAATGAATCATTCATTGATTCAAGGTCGCTTAGCTGAGCAGCTGAAATTCTCTTCATAGAACGTAAACGTCTGCTTGCTGCAACTGTGCTAGCAGTAAGCTGAGTTTTCAGAGTAGCAATCTCTGCCTTAAGAGCTTCGCACTCTGCAACTTTATCTGCAAATAGCATAGATAATGCTTCTACTTTATCTGAGCTAAGATCACAAGTAGTATCAATAGATGGAACAGCAGGATTATCATGTTCATCAATACTACACTCATCTAAAATTTCACCCTGTCTATCAGACAATGCAGCATATTCGTCCGACTGAGGAGCAAACTGATCCTTCAGAACATCAATAGTAGCTGCACTTGTAATATCTTTCATGTTGTCTTTGACAGCTTTGCATACAGATTTATATCTAGCTTGCTTCTCAGTATCAGAAGAAGCTGCAATAGCTTGGAATGTAGGAATAGCTTCAGGATATGCAGGGAAGGCTACTAGATCAAATCCTCTAAATACAAATGTTTCAGGGTCTACAGAGTTGTTGATAATATCGCCAGCACCTCTGATAGAAATACCCCATTGGACACCTGCATCAATAAATGTCTTAACAATGCGACCTACAGGAGTATCAATCAGGTTGAACGATCCATATACCTTACCGTCATCGTCAATATGACCTTCCGTCATAACAATACATGCATTTCTGAAATCCATGCAGTTGACGTCTTCGGGATGACCTAGAAATCCTACATAGTGACCAAGTTCGATACCTGTATGATACTCTTCAGATGCAAATACGTTTTCAAAAACTTCTCGAGTGATATCGAGACCATTCTTATTTGTAATGTTAGCATCTGCACACTCACCTGTGAAGGTTCCGATTATAGCCGGACCTGCAGTCGGTTGAGTATCTGACTTAATCTTATCTTTTACCTTCAAAAGGATTCACCTCATTTCAGTAGCTTAGAAGATAGTTTGACCATTCCACCTAGTAGAAGTGTCTTTACAAGCGACTTAATAAGTCCGCCTTCAATTGTATCTTCTATAGAAACGTCTCCAGCCTGCTCTAGTTCATCGTATGTAGATTCATCAACTTCATCTACTTGATCGACTACATTGGAATCTACATCAATTTCTGTTGCAGCATCTGAAGCTATTGTATATGTTGTTTCACCGATATTCAATGTATATTGATTATCAGATGATTCAGTTAAGCTGATATCTTTATCAGATAACTCATCAATCTGTAATAGTAGATCTAATACAGATGCCGCTGTGAATATAAGTTTACTATCACTCATAACGTCTAGCCTTAACAGCACGTAGAGCTTCAACAGCCTCTTCATAGAGTCTAGCTAGATCTAGATCAATATATGTATCATGATCTAATCTTTCAATTGAAGTTACTACTTGCTGTAAACCTTTCTGTAGAGCTTCTAAGCTGTATGTACGATCTGCAGAACTGATGTATTCTGCAGAAGATGATTTGATGTATTTCTTCATGTTGTATTCTCCTTTAGATCCAATCGTTCCAACGAAGCTGATATTCAGAAGGATATAGTCTTTCTAGACCACCTAGCTGTTCAATACCGCCTAGCTGGATTTTCCAGATAACTTGCACTACTTGATTTATACCAACACGTAGAATATTCTGTTTGAGTATCTTACGATTTTCAGGTTTACTCATGTCCCAGTTTTCTTGGTTAGGAGGAGCTAGACGATAACCTGCAAGCAAGCCATTGTCCCCTCCAGTAGTCCAATCAGGCCTAGACCATAAACCGGCTTCTGTGATGAAAATATAATCATTACCACCTAAACGAAATTGCTTAAGAGCTCCTGTACTGATCATTGCACTGAATACAACGTCAATAGTCTTAGGAAATTCTGATTCGGTTTCAGGTACAACATCTCTGAAAGATATCATTGCACGAGGAAATGAGTCAGATATCAACTCGCATTGAATAGCTTGGTCATGCTCTCTGTTAGCAAATGTAGGACCTAATCCGAAATAAGGACGATTATTGTTTTCATTTTCATCATATCCATCAGCACCGAACCCCGGACATTGTTTGATGTAATTCTTAAATCGTTCTTCTTCAGAACCTGTTGTACCACCGATGTACATCGGATAGCCTTCGTCGTCAGACTCCTGACCGTATAATCCCATAGTGCCTAATGATATGTATCTAGGTACATAATTACTGAGCATATGGTAGCCTTGATTCAAAACACCATCACCAATTAGATAATGAGCAATACCTGTCAACATTGAATTAGTAGACGCATTATGACCTGTATGAAAACATACAGGCTTCAATGTATCTGCATCGCGTACTACTAATGTTACATTGTGATTCATATCAAGATGCCTTGAAGGAATCTTTATTCTGTTATTCATATTCAAGGCACCTCGCTTGTCTCAGAATCTTCATCATGAGTAAACATCTCAGTTGTTCTATATGAATTAGTTCCTAGAACACCTATTGTATATTGACGTGGTTTCAATTCCATATGATCTTTATCATCGTGAATTGTATGAGGATCTATTCGTCTATGAAGATTAGGATGAGTATATCCATGTTCATCTCTTTTTACATCTTCATCTGTGAGCGTGGTAGCAGGATATCTACCCATTATAAGTGAATCATCCATTATCTATCACCTCTAATTCTATTAGAGATACAAGGTTCTAGATTACTTTTCTACTATCTTTATATTTCCAGAATCATCTACTTCTGTATACTTAGTATTTTCTTTATTCATAGAAATTGCATCCCCTACAGAAGACATGATAGGATTGACAACAGGACGACCATTGAGTATATCCTTACTACGATCAGCATCTAGTGTCCATACATCAGGATCAGTAGATTCTTCGAGATCACGATCATATCGTAGATTCCACAAAGGCTTATCGCTATAAGGCTTTTTCAGATAATCATTAGGATAATATGTAGATACATCTTGTGGACCATATCCGATACTGAAGATAGGATCTATCAGCGATTTAACAACATGATCATTATTAGCAATCTGCAGTGAATATAGAGCTCTGTATCCAGGATTCATTCCAGGATCAGGTTCGCCTTCTGCCTTCTTATTACGATACCAAGCATCACGTCTAGTATCTTCTTTACTGACTATATGTCCAGATTCATTCTGCATTCTCTGCATACGTGCATAATCATCTCGACTATAATGTCCTACATGTGTAGATCCAATACTCATTCCAATATCATTATAGTTAGTCAATCTAGCATCTACAGAAATGTATGTACGAGCATCATATCTAACACCTGCATGCTGAAATAGATACATACCTAATGGACGCACGTATTCAATACATGCGTCAGCAGGAATCTTATCCGAGAAGTAAACAACGTCAATGTAGCCCTCTGCAGTGTGCGATGTAACATATGCAGAGTTTACAGGGATAGAAGTGTCCTCTAGACGATCATATAACACATCGTTTTCTTGTCCATATGATTCAATATTGAACTGAGCTAGATTAACCTCTGCTGCTAGCGTAACTCCGTCTTTAGATCCCTTATTGCGGATCATACTCATGAAGTAAACTAGCACAAGTCTATTGAATGCAGAACACAATCTATCATCATATTTGAATCCCATTGTATCTGCAAGCATCCATAGAAGCCATTCAGGGCAACGTAGACTATCATATAGATCAAATGCGTTCTCTGTATCGTACTGAATCTTTTCTAGACAGCTGGCAATCCATTGTTTGAAAAACCGAAAGTCAGAACTGCTTTCATATATTTCAGGAGTTGGAATGTTTTCAATTCTCATTTTATCACCTACATCAAACGAAGAGTATATGGGTTCCTACTATCAAGCAGGAACCACATATCATTTGTATCTTCGTCAAAAGCTCGTATGTATGAGTTGAGTCCTACATAATATTGGAATTTAAGATTAGGAAATCTTTTTTCCAAATGTGTAAGGACATTGTAGCAAGATGTATGACCCATATTGGTCAACATGTATATTCGATATACTTCAATGATGTTATCGGATAACATATTTAATCACCTAACTGACGATGTATGTAGGATTGATACGAATGTTGTTTACAGCTAGACCTGGATCTGAATATCTTGCAAAGCTAATTGCATTGAAATATTCAATATCGCAGTCTTTCCAAACAATACCTGCATTTGTTGTGCCAGGGCTACCAGGATCAAAATGACGAATGCGACTGTCGCATCCTTCAATTACTTCTACAATTTCCATCAACATAGGAAGTACACCAAATGATCTACTTGCAGGAGCAAAGTAAAGAGCAAGAGCTTCTTTTGCTTTGTAGATGATTGTATTTGCAACATCTTTAGAAACAGGCTTCTTAGGTGTTATAGTACCTACACAGTAGAAGTTGAATATACGAGCATATCCAAATTGTAATTCCACTGTCATTGCTTGCAGAGGCTTGTAGTCTCTGATAACATTCTGTATGAACATCTCAGGCGGCTTGTATCTAGCAAACACAGGAGTATTCTTAATCTGAGCATTGGATACCTGACCTTGTCCCCAGTTGCTATTCTGGAAATCATTATGAATAGCATAGCACATTGCAGTGTATCTAGCAAAGTTAGCTGCGAAGATATACTTATTAGGATCTGTAGGATCAAATCCTAGGTTAAGAACTTCCGTCCAATCGAAGATAGGTTCGCCCTCAGGAAAATCATATTTGGTGATATACTTCTTGGCTTTCTCACTATCAGTTAGGCTAGTATCATTATAGATGGCAAGATTCAACTCTAGTGCCTTCTGACAATCTAGAACTACTCCAGCATCTACTCCAGCCTCTCTATTGAGGAATCTATTGAAGTCCGGAAGTGTAACCAAGCTATCAAATGTATTGATATAATTTCTAGAATTCTTGTATGCTTCTTTTGCAGTCTCAGGACTCTTACCTGTAACTGTATATGTATGAGGTAGCTCTACTGTATTAGATAGATTGGATACTCTTAATGCTCCTGACGTTGTGTAGTCAGTAGAATTAGGCTTAGCTTGCAGGAAGTTTGTAAGTACATCTTCACCTACACAACCAATGATACCTGAACAATCAATCCAGTAGATAATCAAGTAGTTACTATCGTAATTCTCAAGTTGATTCAGATAGTTACTGATCTGAACCTGAGCATTAGAGTAGTTATCATATGTAACTGCAAATCTAGGCTCAGGCTGAATAAAATCAGCTGCTGTGCTACACTGTACCCACTGAGTATCTAAGTAGCTATCTGTATCGCTAACAGAAGCAGTTGTACTAGCTTTGATCCATACTGCTGTAGTATCTAGATGCTGCGAAGGAAGCTTCACAATGTAGTTGTTAGCTTTGACTTTAGATACAGCAATAGAATAGCTACGAAGTTCACCTTCTACTGCTACTCTAGTAACACTCTCATTAGGAGCTAATCTAACTACATCAGATGTTGCAAATACATTCAGATTCTCTGTCAACATAGCTCTACGGCTTCTAGTTTCGGTAGCACCATACTTATTTGTCAGAGGCAGAATGTTGTATGTTATTACACGAGACTGATCTGTAATGTCCGTATATGCATTCAGAGTAGCAAAGTTACTTCCATTAAATCCAAAATCAATTGTAATATCTTCTGTGGATACATTTGTGAAAGTACACTCGGTTCTAGCTGCTGTGTACCATCCTAATTCGTACCCAATCAAACCAAACAGTTTCTCAGCATTCTTTCGCTGGGAAACTGAAGGAGCATATAATTCATTTGCAAGCCAATCTAGATTCACTCCTAGCATATCAGCTGCGCTAGCTATAATCTTTAGAAGCACCACACCAGGATCTGCCTCAGCCTCAGGCTTCCATAATTCAGTAAGTTTAGGAACTAACTCTCTGAATTCAGTAAGCAGACTATTGTAATCACGTGATGTGTACTTCACTAGTCCGTTTCTGTAATCATCCATATCCGTTTACCCTCCTAAACAGTTTCTATATCGTCCAATAGCTGATTGAACGTAACTGTAATATCATCACCATATGTAGTAGATAGTCCTATGGTCATCTTTAACGAGTTCATCTGTTCATTCATGCTCATATCGTCTGAACCTGTGAACAGCAAACCATCTGCATAGGATGTCTTATCTGGATCTACGCAAGGCTCACATTTTCTCAACTGAGCATTTATTCTATCTTTGATGATAGCAATCTGATTAGATGTATTATACTGCCATAGGTGACGTTTCAATCCAACACCAAATTCAGGATTATTGTAGAGCTCTGTAGGCTCTGTCAATATGAGCAATCTAGTTCTGTTTACAACACTGATGTTATCTTCCGCAATGTTTACAGAATTAGATGATACATTTAACATATTCGGGAATGACCATGAATTTGTATGAGCCATATTATCATTCTCCTATATCTGTAATACCACTAGTATATGACCCTCCGGTGCATCCTAGCACTAGAAAGTCATTGTTACCATTATTAGTAGACGCAACTGCAACTACTTCGCCCTCATTTGGAATATGAGAAAGTAACAGAGACTGATAATACGGAAGGTCTTCATCTCTTACATAGTTGCGAATACGTTGGCCATTGTAGTTAGACTGCTTATAAGGTCCATGTATAGATGGTATCCTAACTTTAATCATCAGTACACCTGAACCTGTATAGTAGTAATCCTTTGCATATCCATAAGTGATCAATGTTTGTTCACCTCGTTATTACAAGTTTATCCCAGAGGGCTGCTGCGTTGTTAGGACGCTTCTCAGAATATCTATCACCCGATATTTCATAGCATCGTACAAATATTCTAGCTACCTGCATAGCGCCTTCTCTTGTATTAGGTTGATTAGCCATCAGAGAAAGCATTCCTCCGTTGTATCCAAACTCCTGCTTAGCTTTGTAATCTATGAAAGACACATAACTGCTATCTGTAGTCATTGTCTGCCAGAGGAAATTCAACTGACCTGTAAGGTTAGTTTTCCAGTTAGGTACTTGACTAACCATCTTAGAGAAGTTAGATGCATTCCACTGTACCATACCGCCAGACATCTTGCCGTTACTATCTATACCAGATAGAGAAATATCAAAATTACACTCCTGTTGAACATTTCCGCATATACCAATACCAACAGCAACACTGAGTCCTTTATTGCTAAAGTACTGAACAATGTTTCTAGCAACATTGTTTAGCTTATCTGCGCTTATACCACTGTTATCTGTACTAGGATATGTTCCGTATGAACCATCCATTGAGGTTGAACTAAACATTGCATTTAGTAAAGTTGTATAGTTTACTACAGATAACTTTTTATCAGATGTTTGTATAGAAGGTTCTCCTTGGGAATCTAAATACCCGACTTCTCGTACAATTGCATCATTATCATCGTTCTCAGTACTATATACACTACCGTACAGTGTTCCACCTGCATATGAATATCCGTCATCATTTATATCAAGTACTCCTACCTTCTCCCACGCAGGCCTATAGTATTTGAATATAGAAGTAGATGTTTTCCAGTTGTACGATAGCTTACCAGATTTTCCAGATAAGTTACCTTCATACGTGTAGATAGTATCACCAGACACATTGTAGATTATAGCTACATGGTCTGCATAATATGCGCTTTGATTACCATATGACCCCTTACTTTTCCACCTAAATGTAACTAGGTCGCCTCGTTGCGGCTGAGGTTGTTGACCAAAGTAAGGACCATTGATAACTTTACCTATCTTCTTTTGATCTCCCCATTGAGCAAATCCACCAGCCCATGCAGTATCAGGTAGAATAACATTTATCAGACCACCTACAGTCTTAGCACATGCTGTTACAAATGTAGCACACCAAGGCTGACCAGATGTATGTCCTGCAGTAGACCATGCCCAACTTCCGCTTTCACCGTTAGAATGATTTTCAGCTACCTTTAGAAAATCTGTAAGTTTACTAGACCCACCTGATCCACTTACTGCAGGATTATATATGAATCCTTGGCAGGTCTTATTACCATAATTGTATCCATACCCTGTCCCTACATCTCTAGTAGCAAAATATGCTCCTCCGTAGGAGCTCTCAGAGATCAATATTTTAGGATACTTAGATCCATCACTGTATATCTTCTCAACTATAGCTACATGTCCATATGTACCGCCACTCCAGCATATTACAGCACCTAGCTTTGGTACTTGGCCTCGTTGATATCCGTCAGATGTATAACCATACCAATCAACTGCGTTACCTGTAGACAGCTTAGGTCGTGTTCCAGATATCTCCATGAACCTTCCCCATGCGTAGGCAACGCAGTTTGCTAGAGTACTACCACTAGATCTTCTAACTTTGAATGGATTGTATCCACCATAGGAAGTACCTAGGTAATATTTATCTTTCTCACCAGGAGCAGTTGTACGAGGTGTAAATGCCATGTTAGCTACCTCCGTGTATATACTTTGTTATGTATGTGTATATCTTCTTTGTACAGTCTGTTGTATAATGGACACCATCAACAGTTTTGAATCCATTAGACATCAGATAGTTATACACATCAATGTATCCTATACTAGCATTCAGCTTGGATCTAATATCATTGTTAAATTGAACCAACTGGTTAGAATAATATCTAAGATTACTAGGGCTTTCAAACGGGCCACAAGACGCTACATACAGTTTATTATAAGCGCCTATAGTTGATTGTACCTTATTGAAAAACGCTGCATACTTTGATGCTCGTTGTGAGTCACCAGATATGAAGTCGTTTGCACCCCACCAGAATATAACATTCTGATTACGTAGAAGATTGATAGCTGATTCCTGTTGTACTAGCCAGGTGTAAGTAGCTCCACTTTTAGCTATAACATGTATACCTGGAATGACTCCTTGATATCCTACTGTTCTAGAATCTCCTACGAAGGTATCTTCTGAATACTGCGACAGTCCTCCTGAAGATCCTCCAGTAATTGATATACCAGAAGTATTGTATCCAGACGCCGGTTGTGTTGTACCATATGCCCAGAACTCAGGATCTAGTAATTGTTCAATTTCAGATATTGACTTTACATGATCTACCATCCAGTAATGCCAATCTTTGCAGTAGGTATCTTCCCAATCAATAACATCTAATGTACTGTTAGTAGTAAGTAAGCCCATCTTACCTACTAGACCTAAATTCATCAGTTCTGCTTGATACCAGTCTAAGAGCTGTTGTGTTTTTGATTTATCATCCTTGTAGAAGAAGTTAGTGGTCAGCCATACACCAAATAAAGGAGGATACTTTCGTATCATAAATGAAGCTTCATATACTTCTTTCTTAACTTCGGCTTTTGTTCTAGCTCTAGCTGTAATGTAGAATCCCCAATACATTTCTGCTTTCTGTGCAGCTGATACTTGAAGGTCAACTTTAGGATTTCTAAATCTTTTCTGAGCATTGTGCATAGCATCATACATATATCCAGCTTCTATCAATGTACCTACAACTTTCTTATCCTTTAGCTTACTAAAATCATAATCATATGTATTTCTATCTACAGTAACTAGATACGGTGTTAATGCATTCCAGTTTATATACTGACGAATATCTACGCTACCAATAGTAGCTCCACCTGCATTGTCAGTATATACTTCCTCAGTCTTGCCTCCGTATTCTTCTCCGTATGCGTCTATCTGAGCAGCTATACCTTTTGACTTGTCCCATTTAGGTATTCCCTTGTTTGCATATACATAGATAGATGCATTTATCTTTACACCTTTACTTGTACGAGCTCCTTCTTTGATTACTTCATCGCTATATCCTAGACGTGTTAACACGCAGTTAGAACATTCTGACCATGTGTTATTGTATTTGCCCTTCTTGGTAACATCACCTACTACTGCATAGGTGTACTTCTTCTTGATATTATCTACAATCAGTGCAATAGTGCCTACCCAGTTTCCGCCCTTCTTGCCTTTGATATCGTAAGTAGCAGGTATAAACAGATATGGAACTGTACTGCAATCGAGATCTCTCTGGAACTTAGATTTGAACAAAGGAATACTAGGTCTGCTTGTATTGCTGTAGGAATGCATGTAGAAGGATGTGCTTCTTACAACAGTAGCTCCATAATGATCAGGAGTACTAGATGCAGTACTACTAGATGATGAGGTATATTTAGGGCTAGCATATCCAGCTATTCTAGCATAGTTCAAAGAATAACTTTTCTGGAATACACCTTGCCCATTTGCAACTACACCGCTACTAGCGGATGTATTGCCTTCGATTGTGTACACAGTACTACTAGATGATGAGGTAACAATCCCTATATGTGAATCACCTGTAAATATTATCAGGTCACCAGCTTTAGGCTTATAGCTGCCTCTAGTATGATACTGGCCCAGGTTCTGATGGAATGCTCTAAACTGAGCTACAGCTGCGCTCTTACCAACAATGCTTGTAGCATTTATTTGATATGCGCACCAGGATACAAACATTGCACACCAAGGAGCTTTTGACCCACCGTTAAGGCCGTACCAAGCGCCGTACTTAGTCCAGTTGTTATTTCCAGCATTAGCAGTCTTACTATTTAGATTAGCATTTGTAGCTTTTTCTAAATATCCAACCTCACCTTGTGCCACTTTAATCAGATCAGCTGCGCTTGGCATACATGTTTCACCTACTCTTCTTCAAATACAGTCTGCATATCAGGATCAACTGCATATGTAACTTCATGATAAAGTGAATTATCAAATCCTATTGATCCATCAATTGTAGGAGTTGGGTCATGTTTCCACCACGTACCATCATACAATCTAACAGGCCAAATAGAGTTTGTTTTATAAGTTGTTATGCATTCGTAATGAACATAATTAAGACATTCGCCTAGCAGCTCTCCAGCTACTACTACATTACCTACAGCTAGATAATGATTTGACATATGTCCATATCTCAAACACATTGTAGAATTATACTGAATAGTGATAGTAAACAGCCCATTTTGAGATTTACCGATATGCAATACACTACCTGTACATCTAGAATACACATTGTACGTCTTTATATCTAGGCCACTATGTAACTGATGATATTCGGAATACAGCTTACTATTTACATCATCAATGTAAGGCATGATAACTTTAGTAGTTGTCTCACCTACTGGAAATATATCACTGTATTCATACAATACTTTATCTCTCATATCATCACCAAGCCATGTCCGTCATATGCTCAAATGTGGGATAGAGCTCTCCAAAATCTACTTTACCTGTAGAAACGATATTAGATGTTTGCTTGTACGAAGATGAAGCATAACTAGAACTACCATTTACAAATATATTCTGATTAGAAGCTACTTCGTTTGCAGAGCTCATAACCAATCTTTGAATCTCCAGTGTTGTTATAAACGAATCTGTAACTGTATGAGTAACAGATATGATATTGTACACGCCTGTGATAGGAGATACTGTATTACCTGTAACAACTAACAGTGATATAGGTTCAGCTATATTATACTTCTTAGTGCTACCAGGAACTTGCAGGGTGAACTTTCCAGAGAACTGAGAAGCTAGTGCATTTACATCATTGATTATATTAGCAGCTTGGAACACATCTCCTAGAGAACTACTCCAGCTATTAACTACTTCGGCTTCTTTAGCTATAGTGTTACCACTACCATCTATAGAAAATCCTAACTGTGTAAACTTCATGTCCGTCATGTTATATGCTACACCATTGTACGAACCTGACAGCGACAATACATTTGTATTAGCTGTTCCGTATTCGAGTGTATCTGATAGCTGTGTACCTAGCAGTCCTGCATTACTCTTATAGTGTATAACTCCGGGTTGTGTCATTGTAGGTTCGTCTACCCAATATGAAAAACTAGAACACTGAGGTGTTTCATCTACAATGCTCTTTTTCAAGAAATCAGACATAGGAGTTATTATTCTGTTATTCATAACAGAACTGAGAGAACTGTATCCTTGCTTAAGTCCTCCAGCTTCTCTTGATCCACTATATGATTTAGACAGCTTTAGCAATCCAGGGAAGTTATCATAGTCATCTTGTGCAGTAAAACTACCTCTAACATATCTATTGAAGCTAGTAGTCATAGCATTATGATTAACTAGTGTAGGGGCATCATTATGATCTATATCTAGTTCATAATATGATGTAGCTTTGACTGCCTTTGCTAGACCCTCTACAACAGCAGACGGTTGAACTATTCCGCATAGTTCAGGAATTCTTATTACAGGCATGCTAGTCTGAATAGCTAATGAAGCATATCCAGTTACTTCGTATATCATATACAGACCTGTTGTGCTTACAGAAAACTTTATAGTGAATCCTTGATAGGATAGATAGTCAGATACATTACCGTCGTCATCTAACCATCCGAAATTGAAGCTAACAGGTATGCCGCTAGAATCTTTATACCCGTATGCAGACTGAGCTGCGCTATAAAGCAATGCTTCAAACGCAGCTACATTCATACCTCTATTAGAATCTCCGCCCACTACACATTTAAGTGTCCAAGCAGTCATACTCTGTATCTGACTGTTAGACAACTCTAGTTGTGTTACAGGTGAAGGTATCATCATCCCTAATTCAGATAGATTAACTCCTGCAAGAACGAAGTTTACAAAACAGGATTTCTTCATTGTATGTTCACATCCTTATTCAGATCCTAGGTTCAATGTAGAAGCTGGAACTGCTTGAAGTATCTCACCAGTATTAAACAAGGACGAAATAGATTTAGGAATAGCTAGCTTCTGACCTTCTCTGCAAGTAAATCCATCTTCAATTCCATTGAAATATGCAATGACCCAAGCATACTGAGCAGAGCCTAAGAATCTATAAGCGATGACATCAAGTCTGTTCTCAGTATCTGCAGATACTTCGTAATAGTTTACATCTGTGTTAGTTGTAAACGGATTAGGAGTTTCCAGTGTAACTAATCTATCATGTTCATTTGGACTATGTATAACTTGACGCAGACCTCTGTATCTTGATATATGATTGAAGTCTCTGCAAGATGTATACTGTATTCCTTTATAATCTAACGTCTTATAAGGTACAAGTGTATTGTAAAATTCCATTTAGGATCACCTGTTTCGTATATTTATTAGCAAGAATTCTGAGTTTGTTGTATCTCGCAGGGACGAGAATCTCATTTTTATCTAAAACATCGTATATTTATACGAAAGGTCGTATAAATATACGATGAATTAACTACCCTATCAAAGATTTACTCTTAACAACACTGTAATTAAGAGCTGTTTCAGATATCTCAGTAATTGTAATTGACAATTCACAGTTAAGATAGAATCCATCTAACCCGATAGGACCATCCCATTTAGTATCTACCTGGGTCATAACACCATGAATAAGAGTTGAACCAGCAATGTAAAGAGTTACTGTAGGAACATTTACAGCTGATCCATTGAATTCTGGATAGCAATTAGCTTCACAATATCTAATAAGCTCATTTGCTTTACCATCTCTATGGTCACCAGTCCACATATCTCTATGGAAATGGAAAAGATATGTATTTGTTCTAGGACCCGAAGAGTTATACAACTGCCAAGGCTCATACTGATATAGAAGATCAGGCATTGTAGTATAGTTAGCTTTTCTAGAATCTGAGATCTCTTCAGGATATACAGGAAAATCAATGCTATCACCGCTGATAGATGATGCAAGAGTTACTTGTCCCCAAGGAAGATTGAATCCAGTAAATGTAGAGCTACTATATGATGCACCATCTGCAATCTTTGAATTCTTGATGTTAGAATACTCATTGAAGATAGAAGGATCTATATAGTTATACTCTTCAAGCGACTTCATTGCCTTGTTGTATATCTCAGATTTAACACCTTGACCATTGCCTAAGATGTTTACAGAGTCTGGCAATGTGATGCTATCAGGTACTTTAACCATACCGGGAAATGTACTCATAGCTGATAGAACTTTCCAGTCACTTTCACCTAGCAGTGCAGCAGTCTCAAAGATATCGGAATCCTGTGTAAAGGTATTCAGAATTTGAGACTTTCGTTTCCAAGATACTTCCTCAGTAGATTGTTTAGCTGCTTCGCATGATTCATAGAACTTCTTTCCGATATTCGGAGTTCGCTCTATGCTGTTTGCAGCTAATATGTAATCTGCATTACGAGATCCTACTTCGTCTGAAAAGTCTTTCAGCTTAGTATCTTTATCTAATGTTAGAAATTGCATTAAATCACCAACCCTGCAGGATCTGTTTCTAGAAGTCTTAAGTACTTGATAACATGAGGTTCACCGAACATTGTAGGAGGTCTATGATCTAGTTTACTAGGAGGTAGTTTAGATAACCAAGCTGAACTGGCGTTGTAACACGCTGCTTGTGCCTCTGCAGTAAATATATCATCAATGTTGTCAACACCTAAGGGAACTAATAAGTCGTGCAGATCTAAAGTATCACTGTTAGAGCTTATTACAGTTCCCATCATATAAGAATAAACCCAATCGGGTAGAATAAATTCATCGGATGTATCAGATAGAGCTTTGTCTATATGATACTGAATAGCTTCAATTAGCTTATCATATTCGGACTGTAATGCTTCATTGAGTAGCGGATACTCATCATAGAAATATCCGCTACCATCATTTATGAATGCATTACACATCTCTTGATCAGAGATCATATGATAAGGATAGTTAGGTAGATAACCATAGCGTACAAATCGCATCTTAACTAGATTGTTAGGTAACGATAGATCTACGCTCATCCTACCACACCTCCTGTGAATACATTGAAGCTGTTGCTGTCCCAAGTATCTAGAGCCGATTCTACTAATGCATGCTCTACATTAGATGCAATTACATAGAAGGAAATTACACCTGAGATAGATGATGTTGTGTTATATGGATCATACACGTTAGTAAGTGCAGTGAATTTAGTATCCAGCACTTTGTAGCCTACCGGATCATTGTTTTCATATGCTGTGATAAACGATCCAGATATCTTCATTTGCTTCGTCAATCTAGATACAGGATAGTTCAATCCGGAACCTTGAGGCAATGTAAACTTAGAGGAGATGATAGATGTACCATCTTCAATGTTAGCAGATGATTCATTGCGAATGTACATTCCACATCCGATGATTGTACCATCTGAACCGAAGGTAATACTTTGTAGACCATATAGAAAATGGTTATCATTTACGACCTGTGTACTCCAATAGTCCATTTCAGTTGTAATGATAGGAGCATCTACTTCTCTAACTGTCATATTATCAACAACTAGATCAGGATCAGATGTATCGAATTTCTCATACCAGAGTTTCATATCCTGAATAGTAGACAGTGTATTCAAGATATCAGCGTCATAATACAATGTAGATCTATACAAGTTAATTGTAGGTGATCCACCAATGTTGTTATCAATGCGAACTTTCTCACAGTTAGCAATGTTAACTACTGTATTAGATGTAGCTGATCCATTGATATGAATATATACAGAAGCACCAAATCTAGAATCTATATCATAGATGTTGATTACATTGTTCTCACTCTCGTCATCTTCAGGAAGATCAAATGTAATATTGATTACATTCGGTTCGGAAGAGTTCTGCGTCTGGTTTAGATTAGGAAATGCAATACGCTGATTAACATATTCATCTAGCTGTGCTTGTATATCGCTTACAGTAGTACCAGATGCAATAGTAACATCTTCACCTAGCTGATATGCAAGTGTACCGGATCTCAGCAATGTATAGTCGATGAGACGAAGATGACCATTGTCATCTCTATATACATAACCACCATCAGTAGCTGTTTCAGCTACATTCTTAAATCCACCTATTACATCTTCTGTCGCATATGGAATCTCTCCAGTTACAAATATCGGAGGATCTGTATAAGATCGTTGTTCAGCAGCCGATACAGAGTAATAATACTGATCTACATTGCCATCTTCTTTTGTATAGTTGATGACAAAGTAATCCTTATTTACTTCACCTCTATATAGACCGGAAGTGATTCCCCAATATGCATTATAAGCTTCGCTATCTTCTGTGTTTACTTCACCATCTTGATAACTCATATCTTCACTACCAAGCTGAACACCGGTTAAACTAGAAGGTACAGGAGCACCTCCGATTCCTAACATAAAGAATTTTACACTAGTTACAATGCCAGGCTGTACCATATACATTGTAGAAGGAGACCTGTTAGTATCGTAACCGCTACTTACAGTAGAATCTTGACCTACTAGAATGTAATCTCCTACATTCCAGTTTGTATTGATAGGAGGTAGACTATTGTTACCATCTAGAATATCAATGTATGCTACTTGACGACCATTGGTCAATCGCTTAAAGTTATTCAGCGACTCCCCAAGGTTCTTGATATGCTGAGTATATGTTTTATCTACTACACCGGATGTATTGGAATTGTAATCAGCAGTAGGTAGATCTATTGTCTTTGCAGCATAGTATTGCTTATTGCCATTTGCATCTAGCATACCATCGACTTGCTTATGAGGTAGATATAGCTGAACCTTTCCAGATGTTGTAGTTGCAAATGATGCAGCTGTACCGACAGGCTCATCCGTAGTAAGCCTAGGATCTGCATCCCAGATGATTAAGCTATCTGTAGAGTCACACCAAGTATCCTTACCGTTTGCAGGATCAGTTCCCTTACCGGAGAATGTATACAGCTTCTTAGGATTCAATCCTGTCTTTGTTAGATATGCGTCTGATAGAATATCATCAATGCCGGTTACTCTGTTAGCTGCAAGGAATGCATATTTATCTGCAAAGTTATTATTAACAGACATGATCTGTCCATTTATAAAACTGAATGTTGCAAGACGAATATGTGCTGTAATCTTTCCAGAGTCTGTAGGAACGTCCTTAGGTGTTTTCATCTCAGTAGCAGGTAGTATCACTACCTGCACACCAAGTACCATTGAAGTATCGCCTACCTGCATAGATCCAGCCATTGTAGGTTCTGTGCTATACATAGCTCTAAGACCAACAGCTAGCTTTCCTTTAAGAGGAGTTAGGCCGTTCTTCTTAGCTTCTGCATTAGCTTCTAGAAGATCAATGGTTACAGGAGTAAGGCTCTCAAAGTAATGACCATTGATTACACCTACACCTTCGCTGATTGTAAGTACACTAGTAGATACAGTTGAACCAAGTTCATCTTTCTGTGTACTCACTACGAAATCTCTATCGGAATGAATAAATGATCTACCTACGAAATATTGAATAGAGCTGTCAGTCTCTACGTATTCTTTAGATCGTAGATTATATTCTGTCATTAGCTGACCGCCTGTAGTACTGTTAGCTACAGGGAATATATTAGTAGTTCCAATCGGAAATCTAACAAAATTCATATGTTGTATCATCCTTTCTATTTATAGAGAAGGTTCTTTTCATATACTTGTAGTTAATCCAGTACTAAGCGCTGCAAGCGTATCAGGCAGAGATATATTTGTCTTCAATGTATTGTTCTGTTGCATGATATTGTTTACTACTATCAATATCTGTGACAGCAATGCATTTGTTTGAACTGTAGGATCTAAAAGATCAACCGTATTCTGAGTTAATGCGTCTGCAAGAGCATATATAGCATCAGACTGCTCGGACTTCTCATCCTGCTGTATTCGCTTTACATCAGAATAATCATATGCACGATTATACGCAACATGCTTGATGAAGTAATCTACCCATTCGCCCATCCAATCTACTTGATTATTGAGCAATTTGTTCAGATAATCATTTGTTACCAACATCTGCCCTTCCATCCAATTTAGATGAGGATCCATGATGTATAGTAGATTAGTATTTACTTGAGCTAATTGATAGTTAGCTTGTATCAGCTGATTATCAACATCTGTTAGTGTTTCATTAGCTTGTGTTAGCTGATCAATCATCTGCAAGGAGTAATCCTGCATGTTGGCCCAGAATTCTTCTTCTTTAGATCTTCTAGCTTGTTCTTGCTGTATAGATTCTTCCGCTGCGTAAGATTCAAATCTCTGCTTAACATCAGCTTCATCATATCCAGCAGTCTTAAGAGCATCTGTGAATTGCTTTGAGTTAATACCAAATTTATTAGCACTAGCTACCCACTCATCATATGTCTTACCAGCGGAGGTAAATGTTTTGATGTAATCTTCATCTAGCATTCTATCTAGACGCTGCTGCATAGCCTGCTTAGACTTCTCAGTAGCAGATTGTGCTATCTCAGATGCTACATTAGATAGACTACTAGATATGCTAGAAGCAGTAGAAGATGCAGTAGCTGTTAGCATAGCAGACATTGACTTACTTAACGATCCCCACTTGTATTGAGACGCTCTATTGTAGTCAGCTGCGCTAGCTTCTGCTGCTTTATATACAGCATATTGATTCCATCGGCTGTTACCTCTATCGACCCATGAATTACCATTTGCCCAATCTTCAACAGCATTTGAAATCCAATTACTAGGAAGAATAGAAGATAAGAAACTGCGACTGCCTGTCCCTATCCCATGACTGGTACCAGTTACTTGATTTGTTCCTCCGAGTAGAGTAGCTATATCAGGTATAAGATTCAGATCTTTGTTAGTAGTTAGCAGATTGTTGAGAGCTTCTGCATTACCGTTACCAACTTTACCCTTTTCAAGAACTTCCTTCAGCTGTTTGCTTTGTTGTGCTACAGCCTCCGATGTATCAGTTACATTCTGTACTTTATCAACAAGATATCCAATAGGATTGACAAACATCTTGATGATATCCAGTATCTTAATTATCTGTACGAAGAAATCTCTACTAGAACCTTGAAGTTCTACACCATATGTAGTTTCTTGCATTTCACGAGCAAGCTGTTCATCCCACATATGCTGCTGAACGGTTCTTGCAACTTCATTATCAAGTACATATGATAGACCTTCATCTATCAGGTACTTGTTTATCTGCTGCATCTTGAGCTGTTCTTCGTTTGTAGTAGTCTCACCAGAAGCTAGAAGCTTCATATTCTCTTCTAGCGATTTAGTGCTTACATCTACTCTGTTGATAGATGTTGCAAGTGACTTGAAGTCTACTCTTGCAAGTGCATCCATCGACACACCAAATACAGATGACAGGCCTTCGGCAACTTCCATGTAGTTGTCATTGGACATGTTCTGCAACTCGGCTAGTCTATCAAACAGATCAGATAGGACTTTCTTAGGATTCTGAGATAGCTGTTTCAAGAACTCTGTATTAGATGCATTTATACCTGCAAGAGATCTTAGAGCTACTATCTCACTGGAGTTACCACCTACAGCTGCATTGTATACAGCGTCTACAAGTGAATCCGCTAGATCAGGTGCTACAGCTCCTACTGATGCAGAAATAGCAGTTAACACACCACTGATTTCAGATGTGTTAGCTGTCTTACTGGCTTGTGCAATCTGAGCTGACTTCTTAAACAATGCCTCTGCATTAGACAGACCTGTTGAGAATCCGCCTGTAAGCTGTCTACTAGAATACAGCAGATTGCTTGCAAATAGCTCTAGCTGACTATTTGCGTATTCAATAGCTTCTGATTGAGATGCACCATTCTGAACAGCAGTTGCTGCAAGTGATGCATATGTATCAGCATAATTGAAGAAGTCTTGTGTAGGAATAGCTGCATTCAGCTTTGTTGCTATATACGAGAACTCTTCTGCTATTGTACCAGATAGACCGGATTGCAGTACCTTTGTTAAGTTCTCTGTTATATCAGCACCACTGATTACAGATGATAGATTTTCATCTCTAATGCGTTCTGCATATGATGCTAGCAGATCTTGTAGATCAGCTTTGGTATAGCCTTGTGTAGCGTTTATTGTACGAAGACTATTGTCCCAAGCATCATATACTTTCTGTGCAGCAGCTTCTAGAATCTCGAAAGGCTTCTTTGCAAGAGTTTCTATATCAGCGTTTATGCGCTTCTGAGCTGCTTTCTGATTAGCCTCCATAGATTCTATGTTTCTGTTTCCGGATTTTATGAAAGCTTTGAACAAGCTACCTAGACTCTCTATCACAGGGCTCAACAATGCAAAAGCTGCTGTTGCTGCTATTACAGGAGGAGCCATTTCAGATACTAGTGACAGTATACCAGATGCCGCAGCTCCTGCAGCAGATGCACCCGCACCAATACCAGTCTCAGCGGCTATACCTGCAGCCTCTACAGCTTGACCAGCTTTAGCAGCGGACTCAGCACCATTAGCAATATTCTGTGCAGCGTTCACTGTTGCACTTTCAGCAGCGCTTGCAGCTGCATCTCTAGCTACGTCTGAATTTACAGCTGACTCAGCTGCTTTATTCATGTAGTTTTCTTTACCACGATTATAAGCTTCTTGAGCTTTGTTGAAGAGTTTATCTGTAGCGCCTTTTGCTTTATCTGTTAGTGTTTTACCTAACTTAGTATTTCGTATTCCATCAGTTACTTGTTTACCAAGTTCCTTACCTAATACTTTACCAATATCATCAACATCTACTCCAAGTTCTTTTGCAAGACCTTTGAAGCTATCAGATATCTTATCCTTGAAATCAGATCCTATTACAGACTCTATAAGTGATCTTTCAAATGAATTATAGAAGTCATCACTTATCTTTCTGAAATTAGGCATACCGTCGCCGGATAGAGGATATCTACTATTTTCCTTACCGCCTGTTTTATCTCGTGCATCAATCTGAGACATCTTATTAACAGATCTTAGAAGTTCTGTTAATGTATCATTCATAGACTTGAGGAGATCTTCTTGTGTCTTAGATTGATTATTTGCGTTATTTGTATTATCAGATGAATTGTTATTCAGCTGACCTAAGATATCAGCATCATTGTTGTTAGCCATGTTAGATCACCTCGATATCACAACAGGAGATGAGATCATTTATGTTTGACCCCATCTCCTGCTCACTATATGTAAATCACAATCGTAGAAGAAGAGTACTTTTCTAATCTGATAGAAGGTTCATCTACTTCTTCTAGCTTGTGATTGTTGTAGCTTTCGTTCTCTTTCTTTGAGTTCTTTTGAGAACGATTCTACATATTTCTTCCTTATGAATATCGGTTGATCCATAAGCCATTCAGCTGATACAGCTCCTTCAGAAGCTCTTGCTATGAACAATGTTTCATCAACAATGTTCTCATACATTTGCTTTCTTATATCGGAGTAGCTCTGCTGTCGGCCGTTCACCTCTATGCTTCTTCCATTCCCGAAGATCTCCCATGGTCGGGCGAAAGTAGCGATCATCTGTCATCGCGATAAATGACGCTCCGTTTCCACCGCATTTAGGACATCTACAAGAACCACCAGCACGTAGACCAAAGTCTGTAAGCTCAGATACTCTATCTTTTAGAATCATGTAATCTGCTGAGGACATTTCCTTGCTGATTACAATCTTTGTTTCGATAGGAGTCATTCCTGACTTGCCTTTGATAGATGTAATTGTGTAGCATAGTCTTGCAAGCTCTCTGTTCTGCTTACCGCTAGGCAGCTGGAATGCTTTATCTTTGAATGCTTGCAGCATAGTGGACATAGAAGGCATACGCAATTCAATGTCACCATTGAAATCAAGAAATTCATCTCTACTGATTTTGATATGTCCATCGAAATCTTCTGGAATAGGCTTACAAGCTACAGCTGTTAGATCTACTTGGAATTCTCCGTAATGTACTTTACCACAGTCTGCACAGAAGATAGAGTTTGTTGTAAAGTACGGACCATAATTAAGAATCCTTAGACAACGAAGGATCCAGTTGTAATCGCATTCCAGAAGTTTATGTGTGTCAATCTTTTCTTTGATCGCTTGAGGGAGGATTTTATCAATCATCGTCTGGTCAAAATCTTCAGACGAAATAAATTCAAGTTCAGATACAGTCGGAATTGCCTGAAGTGTAACTACATCAGGAATGTCTCCACCGTATAGTCCTTTTCCTAACAGTTCTATCTGCTCCGAAAGTGCCATTCTTTGTGTCCCTCCAAATTATTTCTTTCTACAATATAATAAAAGGTAAAATCGAGATACTTATATACTTGCAGGATTCTTAAACATGGTAGATTCGTTTTATGTCTGAAATAGAATACGACATAAGCTGATCTTCATCTACATATGTGAGATCTCTACTGTATGTATATTTCGGACGCACTACGCAGTATTTATCTACAATGTTACCTACGCACTTGTACGAGAATCCGATCTTAAGCATGTAACTATGGATCATATTTCTGCGCACAGTTTCTAGAAGAATAACTCCTGTAGATACAACTACTGTGAATCCTACAATTAGCAGGAAAGATGTTCCCAGTGTTGTCATTTATCACACCTCCTTAAATACTACTCGGCAACGAGTAAGCTGATTCTGCTTTTCTCCTTTGTACTCAACGTGATCCTTGATAGTACCGCGAACCTTGCAAATGGTAGATACTACATCGTCCTCGTAGCCCTTAGAAGTCCACCAGGTGAAGATAGTGCCGTCAGCAGTCTTAAACTGATACATGAAAGAAGGACCATAGTACCCATAAGAAGATGTTACAATCTTTGCAGATACTACATCAATTTCTATCTTATCACCAATAGATCCCACGTAATTGGTTGTATCAGGACGAGATTCCACTTCTGCAGCTTTCTTCTGCTGTTCCAGGTACTTGTTATATCCTACAACAGAACTGCATGCAAACGCGAGATTACGAAGTTTGAGATACTTGCTTGCAAGAGTAATTCGTACATCATGCATATACATCGAATCGTCTTTAGAAGTATTCAGATAGTTGATCAGATCGGCTACAGTTGCAAGATCATCTTCGGTCACCTTGTGAATATGAAACTGCTCAATTTCTACGTCGAGAGTATTCTCATCATCAGTACCGTCAACGATGCGATGATCTTCCAGCCAACGCATATATCTGTATGCTCGGTGATACGAAGGATTGAAATTCTGTGATCTAACATATCCGCAGTTCTTAACCACCTGGATGCAATAGCCGAGATACGTATCCCGATCAATGTATACCTTACGAGTTCCGAGAATTTCACTTCCTACATTCTGCATGTCCTGAGCGGTTTTGATGAAGCTCTCAAAATAGGCTACATGCTGAGCATCAAGCCCGTTGGTGTAGAGCTTCAAGCAGTCTCTGCCTACCTGCTTAAACTCGTGATCCTTCTCATTGTAGATAAGATAGGTGCTATTTCTGCGACGAAGAGTCTTACAATGATCACAGACGCAATCAGAAGTACGATAGCTCTTAGGAATGAGTGCTTCGTATCCAGGATTAGCTACTCGAATGATATTACCTTCGTCCTCATGATTGATCTGAGCTACAAAGGTCCATCCGTTGATGGTAACATGAGCTTCAACATCGAAGATGAAATACTTCATGATCACTTCTTCGTGATCAATCTTGATTGTACGAAATTCTTCGCCTTTCAGATCACAAGTGTAATTGACTTTATGAGCCTTGCACTTCTTGAGAATGGTAGTGACTTTCTTATTGAACGCATCGTAGTTGACTTCAGGAATCTCGAATAACATATGTGTAACCTCCTATTGGATAATTGATTTATTTGTTACAAGTATATTATATGATACTTTTCGTAGAAAGTCAATACCAAATTTATAAATTACACCATAATATTAGAATCAACGCTACCTTTCTCACACCTGGACTTGAGGT
Source organism: Bacteroidaceae bacterium (assembly GCA_963660215.1). Lineage (GTDB taxonomy): Bacteria > Bacteroidota > Bacteroidia > Bacteroidales > Bacteroidaceae > Prevotella. The sequence continues at coordinate 46,662 of CAVKXW010000001.1, forward strand.
TATACAGTTCTTCTAATACGTAATTGTGCATATCACGAATTGCCTTAGAAAACTCATATTTCTTATAAAGCAGAGGATGTTCTACCATTACTTCAGCTTCTCTAAGGCGAGGGATATTGTTAGGATGAATAGTAGAAATACGGATCTTGTCCCAAATCAGTTTACACCTAGCGATTTCAAATCGTGTAGCAGTTACTAAGCTCTCACGACTCGCTTTATCATACTCCGGCGGAAAATTGATCATAGAATTATAACATCCTACAATTTCATAGTAATCAAAGATGCAATTAGAATTAGACACAATATTCATATTTTACACCTCGTCAAATTTCATGTGTGCTGCAGTTTCTAATTCAAACATCTTACGACAAATCCAAAATTCGTTTCCAATTCTGAAATAGCTAAGCACACCTACTTCACAGCAAAGTGGTGTGATAGCATCGTCAATCCATGCATCCAATGTAGCATACTTACCATATTGATAGTTAGTGTATGTTGTAGCACTTCCATAGACTTCGTTGTTGTAAGATGTAGCTACATCAATCTGACCTAGAATGTTTCTAGCTTTCATAGATTAAACCCTCCGTCATAATGATATGTTGATCATTATAACGATTACAATTTAACGCATTTGGAAAGTATGATATCAGATCCTTGAGTGATTTCAAAACCGTCATCCGAATATAACTTATTTACAGGAATATAATTGCTACCTAGCTCGAGTAGGCCATGAACATATACATATTCATAATCGCTGTTGTAAACATAAGGATCATGATAATCTGTGCATAATGCATAAACCGTGTTAGCTGCATACGGAAATTGAACTGGAATGTATTTATCTACTATTTTAGATACTAATGCGCTATGCCAAATTGTACCGCTTGTAGTAGTTACCTTCAATGCTCTAGAAGAATCCGAATATTCTACAGTACCATCGGAATAGACTCTTCGAGTTAAGTTAGGATAATCAGAATGATAATCATGAACATTAGCAATTTCAATCCATTTTTCAGGTAGATCTTCTATAGGCTTAATCGGTTTACCATCAGCTAGTTGCTTCAAACTATTGAATACTTCTTGAGCTGCCATAGTATCACCGAACTGCGATAATACAAGGCTGTAAGCACTGAATATGGTGTTCAACATTCTTGTATGATAATCATCATTTTGAGGATAACATCTATCAAGCTCTTTAGCGGCTTTAGATAATTTATCTGAATGCTTCTTAAGAAGATTCTCGTACATTTCTTCTGGATCGGCTTTACTGATCATATTAACCTCCTGTGTTGTATAATGATATTTTTGCCCAAAAGTATTCTGCAAACTTAGTATGCAATTCGTCTTTCCACTCTTGGGTCATTTCTTGAAAAGCTAAAATCAATGTATCTACTTTACCATCAGTCTCTCGGTAGTATGCGTATACATAATCAGCATATCCATCTATGCTCATACTGGCAGCATGCTTAGTTAGATATTCTTTTACATAATCTAGATGAGCTTTAAGAAGTTTCTTGACTTCATAGTTAGGCATACAATAATATCTAAAGCTTTCTTCTGTAGAATCTGTCTCTAGCTGAATGAATGTAACTTCATCAGTCATTCTGTCCCACCAATAGTTAGGCCATAATTCGTCAGCTACCTCAATTTTAATCATAGGGTGCTACAACCTCCTTGCTCATAGCTTCTGTCCACATCTCATGAGATCGTACTCTGTAGTGATATATGATATTAGATTTTGCTTCCCAAGGCTGCACACAATGCTTAACACGCTGTGCAAGAAGTTTACCCGACAGCTCTAAACCATTCGGATGGATACGATATGAATGCTCAGGTACTGAAATATACGCATGAACAGATCCGTCGTCGTGTTCTTCTACCTTTTCGTACTTAACACCCATCTTCATAGTTTCATAAACCATAACTTGATTCAATAATCTAGTATTCAAAAATGAACCTCCTTAATGACTATCAACGATATCTACTGCATCTACAATTTCAAATTCATTTGCCAACCAGTCTGCTACATAGTCAAGACAATATGAACCAAAGCCAGTATGATATTCATTATCTTTTGGATCATAATACAGAATTTCGTAATATGGCTTCTTAGTTGTACCACTTACAATGATTTTAGCAAAGTGAGTTCTCAGCTTGTTTTTAGAACTGTTCTGCGTATCAGAAGCTGCAACTTCTGAATTGAAACAGTTATCCATATATGAACCTCCTATCAGTTTATGCATATAACATAATATTTACAATAATCATAACGATTGATCAGTAAATTCCCAACGAATGACTCCTGAATCAAATACCTGTCCATATCCATGATCCATCATTATTTGACGTTCTGTTTGATTTTCAATATCAATAGACTCGTCGTCAAATAACTTCCGTAAATTTCGCTTCTGACAAGCTACTCTAGTAAGATAACTATCATTCATCATATCTACCCACACATAACTAGGGCTAGATGTAGAAACATATTTGAATCCTAATACATTGTAAAGTTTACCGGAAGTATGCGCTCTATCTGAAAACGAAATTATCTTAGAATATGTATAGTTGTTTCTAAAATACTTGAACAGCTTAGAAGCTCCTCCGACTACGCAAGTATTTAGAAGCGAACAGAATCTAGATAGCTCCCATTCATTTTCGTCATAATTTGAGTTCTTTCCAATAGTACTTCTAGTATGATTAAACGTCATTACAGATACTAAACGATTATCAGATTTAGTTCTTAGACCTAATCGAACACTAGCTGACGTATGACCTTGACGATGATTAGTATTCAGAAACTCGCAGCATTCCTTGTAAGGAATTTCACAAACATATGTATTTCTAGCGTAGATTCTATTCTGAGACTTTCCTAAAGAATTCAAAATCATAGAAATGATAACATCTTTAGATTTTCGCCATTCATAACCAAATACATGAAACAGCTGAATACCTTTATCAATACACATATCCGTCTTCATACTATGATAAGTAGACGACTTAGGGTCCTGTCCCCACGGATCCTTATAAGAAGAATTATGAGTAACTGTAGGATTGCATTCGATAGCAAAATGATATTCAAGCAGATAAAAATCTAATTCATATGGAGTTATTTCGCTTCTACAATTCTTAATCAACGTGCAATCTGGAATATTGTCTAAGATCAACTGTTGTATTTCGTTTTCCATGCTACTTTCTCTGAATGTAGCTAAGTTTCTACAATTCGCAGCTATGAGTATATTGTATACAGGTGTATCGGTTACACCTACTAGGTCGCATATTTCAACTACGGAAGGTGTATGATCAAATCTAGATTCAATAAATCTTGCAGGATCTTTCTTAAATTCTAAATATTCAGACAATTTTGATGGATCTACCATGTGTTTAGCTATACCTTGAGGAGATGCTGTAAAGTTATCTGATCCGTATCTTGATCTGCAAGTTTCTCGAACTTTAGCCTGTACCTCAGGATTCTGTGTAGGTACTGCATAGCCGTATTTCTGAATATTAGTAGTTGTAATTCTTTCACGCAACTCGTCGGAAGCTAACCCAAATCCACCATAATGTAGTTCTGCTGATGCACTAGCTTTAGCCTTAACGCTATCGTTACACATCGGAGAATTTCCGCCATATCTTTCATTACAAGTGTTAATGAATCTATCTCTAATAGAATCATTCTGAAGCGGAAAATCCACACCATAGCGTTGTTGCATAGTTGCATTATATTTATCTTGAAATTCTTGAGTTTTCTGATATGCATCTACGCCATATTTAGACATACAAGTTTCCCTAGATTTAGTTCTACCATGCTCTGAATTCACAGCACTCGAATCTCCATACTTTTCTAAACACGTAGCTTCGATTCTTTTTAGTCTACACGTTTCAGAACAACATCTAGGACCAACACTAATATCTAAAACTTTAACAAGTTTACCACATACGGGGCAAGGTAGATAGTCATCACCGCAATATATTCTTCGAGGAGATGTAGTTTCAAATTCTTTACCACAGAATTTACACACCTTATGAAATACATGAGAACGAATTGTATTATTTTTACGAGCTGTAGCTACAGCTTTCTTAGCTGACTGCTTAGCAATTCCCGAAATCTTACGATATTCTCCTCTACATTTAGAAGAACACGTCTTTGCGTCATAAGGATATTGCAATTCAAATTCTTTACCGCATATTACGCATATAGAAGTATGACAATTTTTGCATACAGCAGTCTTATGTGTAGCTTCAAATTCCTGGCCACATCTAACACATTTACATATCATATGTATCACCTATCTTCATATTATTTTAACGATTTAACAAAAAAAATGAAGCAGAGCCAATTAAGACTCTGCTTCATATTGAAACTTTTAAGCTTTATATTGATCCAAATCTGCTGAGGGAGGCAGTGCAATAAGATCCACTGTAATATCATTTACCACACCGTTCACGAGTAGATAAATCTTACCAATTACAGAATTTGCATTCACCTGATCGAGACCATCGATGTCCGCGGACATTCTTACATAATACCCCTCAATAGCTCCAACATTCTTCATAGTATCTAGTATAGGAGTTACTCCGGCGTAGAAACTATTGTAGGCTTGACTATTGTTGTAGGTATAAGTAATAGCGATACCACACTTATAAGCTACATTCTCAACAGCATTTACAAGATATCTAGTAGACAGATTTGCAAGTGCTTGATATGTTGCAGGCGGAACTTCATATAGTGTGCTATTTCCCCAGCATGTTAGGCCTAGATCAGGGATACGTGTAATAATGTTTACACCTACTCCTTCTAGTTTCTGCCATTCGTCCATCAGCTTCTTCGGTACAGTGTAGTCCATCTTACCTACACGCAGTGTATGCTTTCTGCTAGTAGGCAGTGCCCATTCGTACTGTAGTGACTGATTTAGAATCATTGCACGCTGGATCATTAGATTCAGGAATGCAGGAGATGCTGTGCTCTGCTTAGATGTACCTACATATGTGTATTGTCCCCAAGGTGCAAATAGTGCAGAATGTGTAGCAAATAGACTACCATTTACATCTGTGATTGCATTGCTAGGAGTGTATCTAGCTAGCAGTTGTGCATAGCCTTCTTCTCCAGACTTAGTAGACTCATTGTATACACCACTACGTGCAAGGCACTTAGGAATGTCGATGAGAGCTGTAGCACATCTGCTGCGGAATGCAGTCTCCATCAGAACTCTATGAATAGGGGAAATGATAGACAGATGAGTTACAATAGAATCATCAATCTCTGAAATGTTTTGGTCATCCCAGCCAGGGCTAATAATTCTCTGAGGATTGTAGCTCAGCTTATCTTGTAGCAGAGTATATACGGTGCAAGCATAAGTATAACACCATTCTCTGTATCTACGAATTTCAGCTGTTGCGGTATCAAGATTAGGATCAGCCGACAGCGTCGTCAATGCTGCAATATACGCAGGAGTCTCAGTAGTTTCGCCATACCGAGACTTAGCATAGTCAATAGCAGACTTCATCATTGCTGCAGCATCTTCACTAGCTTCTTCCTTATCAGAACCACCTGTAAGAGTAGTTACGTTGTTGTCGTTAGTTGTATCAATTGTGTCTGTATCCTTGATAGACTCATATCCAACAAATTCGATGAAATCTGAGTCAAGCTCTTCGACATACATGATAGAATCTGTAGAATTGTCAAGCTCAAATACAGTTACAAGATTTTCTACAGCAGTACGCACACCAGAAGAATCAACTACATAAACTACGATGTTCCAGTAGTTTCTATCTTCCAGCTTGCCGTCTACAAGTACCTTCCTAGCAACAGGTGTAACAAGTACTCGCAATGAGTTACCAAAGGTGCCAGGATACTTTGCTTTGATTGTAAGATCATTGTCACCGATCTTAATAGTACCTTCAGCTTTAACACCAGGGTTCAATCTGCAAACAAGTACGTCATATCCAGCAGTAAGCAGAGTCATAGCCATCTGATAAGAATAATCCTTAGCTACACGATAGCTAGCTGCAGGACCTCTGTAATTAGATACAAAAGACTCTAGACCGCTCTGAGTTGCAGGAAACTGCTGCCATGTAATGCTTTCAAGAAGATCATCAGTAGCTACACCTTCAGATTCTGGCTTGAAGAATCCAGGACCCCAGCAAGATGTAATAGGAAGAGCAACAGTAGCAAACGAGCTTGTACCAATATTGTACGAATAGTTTTGAGAAATCTCATTGATAGTAATACTAGCCAACTCGTACAACCTCCTCATCATTTTTAATATCTTCAGATTCCTTAACAGGTTTCGGCTTTTCCTGCTTCTTAACAGGAGACTTAGCTACTGTCACAGGTTCTGAATCAGTTACACGTATGAATTTCGAGTCATTGATATAACCCGGAACATCATGAACGTCGCCAGGATGGAACGTAACACCGTAAAAGGTCTTGGCGATGATTGACATGTTCTTATATCTCAAGACGTTCACCTCTATTCTATGTAAGGTTCAACCAGGTAATACTGGTTCTATTTCATGAGTTAGTCTTCTAAGTTTTGCAGGAGTATATGTTACTAGAACTGCACCTCTGCATACCAAGGAGACAATTGATTGATATAATTTTCCGCTTTGTAGATATTCATATGATCCAGATGTACGTTCAATAGAGCCTTCTGGATCAATTTCTACACCAAATCTTATTTTACGATCACATTCATACGGTAAATCAATTGTCAGAAAATACATTTGCGTATACTTGAATATGAGCTCACGTATCATTTCATCCATATCAGCTGTGTTGGTTGTCAAGATAGTAGCTTTATAAGATAATTTGATAGGAACCACTTTTTCATAGTATATGTTGTTAGTTTTCTGATCCATAACAGCTTGAACACCCTTATGTGCATAGGTGAAATTATATCTTTCAATATCAATAGAGTTATCTGGATCTCTAGATAATGCAACTAATGGAAACGAAACTTGATCTTCTTTTATCTGTGCAGCTAATGAAATTATACCTTCAGGATCAACTACTTTGACAACAGAATTACCTGCAGCGTCGCTAAAACTACGTTGCAGATCTTTAACTATTGCTTGATCGTATAGATAAATCATAGCTTACATCCTTCCGTGTAGAATTTCTACTAACTGCGCAGACAGTTCATTGAATTTATCAACGTTTTCTTTGTTGTAGTCACAATCCAATTCATGAAATGCTTGCTTTAGTTTACTTCGTAATTCAGGAAACTGTCTAAATGCTTCTCCGTATAATTCAGCTATATCGGAATATGTGCATCTACCATCTTCAATTCCCGGAATTTTCATCATACCAGTTACCTCTGTAATCTATTGAATTTTGAATGAAATGATTTGATTTGTTAAATGTTTTCGATATTTCTTTTTCAGTTCTTCTAACTATCTGTTTCTCGTATTCAGGAACAACTTGACAGATTAGATGATCAGGAGCTTGTAGATCATATGTTATCTCAGTAACACGAAATACACGCTCAGGAACATCTGTATACAGTCCCGCAATTCTAAATATAGAATCTTTCTGGACATGTTCTAAGTTGAAACTACAATGAATCAAGAATGGTAAATCATCGCTGTTTTCTACAACCCATCCAAGACGCTTGTAAGTTTTAACTTTAGGATTTCCATCAAAAAATATAGATGTAGGTTGTTCCGGTGAATAACTGTCGATTTCAGGTTCACCTTGAGCATTAGACTTCGCCATTATAGGATACTGATACTTACAAGGGATACCTTGCATCTGAAGAGCTTCATCATATCTAGCTCTCATTAACTTTATATCTTCAGCTATGAGTAGATTAGACATGATATCACCTATCCTACAGACATTTCAGCATTATCTTTGATTATATCTTGAATGTTAGCTACGTATGTCAGCCAATCCCAGTTGTATTTTTTAGTTTTGCTAATTGCTGTTAAATTGCAGGCGGACCCTGCCATAACAGCAGTTGTAAATTCCTTAGAATCGACTGTATACGTATTTTCAATCCACAGAGGATGTTCCTTGACATTGAAAGCTACTACATATGTATCCACAGTCCAGTTAGATCCGCTATAGGTGATTACATTCATAAGTCGGATCTTATCAAATCCTAATTTATCTAACGTCATCAGATATTCAATCTGATTACCAGTAAGCATATGTTTTGGATCATATGTAACATAGAACCCATACTTATATAGCTCTTTCAGTATATCATCTACTGTGAATTCATGATAGTAGCTGTTTCCAGGACAAGTTACTATACTGCCTTGAGCCTTCAAGACACATGTAAACATAGGACCAAAATTTTCATGTTCTATACATATACGAAGTCCTGCAATCTCTCTGTTCTGAATGAAGTCAGTCACAGAAATACTCAATCTAGGTGAGTTATTAGATTTGACATCCACAAGCTGACGCCAACTAGATATACTATATCTTAGAGGAGCATTCATGTAACGTCACCACCTTCAGAATGTGACTGTTCGTATTCCACGTATCTACGAAGTTCTTGCTGAAACGGTTTAAGATCTTCAATGTTTCCTGCAGGATATTCAGAGAAGAATCTAGCAACCATATCAATACGAAGCTTGAAATAAAGCATCTTCATATCAGCTTCAGACACTTCAGGATGCTTTTCTTGGAATATGAAAAATCTAGTTACTACACTGCTACAGGATTTAAGCACAGTAGGTTCAATTGTAGTTAAATCAATTCTAGAAATTGTTTTGAAATTAGTAGAATTGTATTGTTTCAAATCATGAAAAAATAAGTCGCATAATTCTTGATTACATGCCAAGGTCGTCACCTCCAGCTTCATCAATATTCATCTTCCATGTAAGCGCATCTGCACTAGTATTCGGCAAGCATTCCGATAGCAATTCTGTAAGGGACTTCAGGTATACTTCGCTATCCGTGATACCTAGAGATTTCAAGACATCAACAAGCTGACTAGCTTGACTGATTGCAGAATCACGACGTTCAGATGTCACTGTAGACATCTCTGTAACAATAGGATTCATATGTAGAATAAATCTATTCTGGAACCCTGACAGTTTCTTTCTAGCGAAATATTTGTTAAACGCATCGGTCCAACCAGATGTATATGCAGTCTCAAGGCGCTGCAAGGCATTAGCATAGATTGCAGATCTCTGAGATAATACAGATCCAGCTCCGCCTAAACCTTCGTTAGACGAAAAGTTAAGAGCTTCTTTAGGAACACCTAGAACAGATAGCTTCTTATCCTGATAGTAATTAAGCAGCTTGGAATCCTGCTCAGTAGCTTCAGCCATGTTCAGATCTGTTACTGAAATAGGATCTTGACCGTTCACTCTAGGTAAATAGATCAAGTTATTAGGGCTCTGAGGATTAACAAAACTCTGAGCATCTCCTGTCACAGTGTTCAAAGACAGCTGTTGCTCTATTGCGTCTTTGATCTGTTGCAAAGTATCTCGAATTTCATCCTCTTGAGCATTACCACATTCCACATTTATAAATTTCACAACACGGGTAAGCGATGATAGTATATTTGCATCTTCCAACAAACTAAGCGTCTGTGTCGGCTGAACTGCGCCTTGCATAAGAGGCTGAGCAAATTGAATATCATATTCTATATCGTTTGCTGTATCAGTTAGAGTATAATCGCCTAGCAATCCACCCAGCGAAAAATGTATAACTGCATCCTCAGGTAGAATAGTTATATCATTTGTAGTATCGTCAGGAGATAATACAAACCCTTGAGGCTCGCCATGCAGCCAAAGGTGAATTATATCCTCAGGAGGAATCTTTGTAGACGGTATGATACGATAATTATCATCTAAAATGGAATTGCCGTCAAGCATAACTGATTTAGTAGATACCGAACTACCAACTTCAGCAAACATAGCAGATGTTGGAATGTATAGATTTCCGATTGTAGCAAGCTCTAGAATATGATCACGAGCATACTCAGTCACACGCCACTTTTCAATAAGCTGATTAACTACATCTGCAACCTCAGTATCATGTTTATCTACAGGACTAGCCCATAATATCTTACCCTCGGAATTTGCAGTAGTAGCATCCGTTGCATAATATGATAACGCAGTCTGAATCTGAGAATCTCTTGCAAGTGCTCGCATAGTATCAATTTGTGTTTTGATATCAGCTACACTGGAATCGCTTCTTATATCAGATACACGATACATAGATCCAAAAACAATGTTTCTTAACCAAGAATACTTCGGTTTCTCAGGAAGAAGCCTATCCCAAAATTTCTTTCTCAAGACCTCTCACCTCCGTCAGTATGTAAGGTTCTCAGCCATATCTTTATCGATATCATACTGGTCGAAAAACTTACTTTCTGTCATGATAGGAATGCGATTATCTTTAGCATGCTTTACAGCTACACCATTAGTATCTTCAAGCATATCACCGATGATTACACACTGAACGTTATCATTCATGTTAAAAACTACAGTTGCAGAATAGCTTTCAAGAATTGACTTTACCTCTTCCTTTGAACCATGATTAAATGTTCCTGTAATCATGATAGTTTTATTTCGGAAGATAGGAGCTCCATTGAACTTCTTATTAGTAAATGTGATGCTTACGATAGGATGACCTTGAGATAGAGATGTAAAATCCCTAATGTATTCATCATCCAGATAGTTGTACAGACTTAGATACTCATTACCAAATTCATCAATCAGTTTCTTTCGATGATTCAGATAGTATAGAATAGTTGCTAAACTATTGTTGCATTTAGATACAATTCGGGAAAACAGCCGACTATCTGAAAGTACCCAAACAGGCGTAATAGCTTCCAGCAGATCCGCCAAACTAGTTTCTACACGAGCATCTTCATACTCAGGTAGATCTAACACATCTGAGAAAGAATCCATGATGTATTCATCCATACGTTTCTTATACATATCAAATGTAAGCTCAGGAAGATGTAATGTTCGCAAGAAATGACAGATGTCTACATATAGACGAGTCTGACATCTAGCATTGCTGCATCTAGTTCCGCCTAGATCTTCGACAAAAGGCGCTCCGCATACAGGGCAATGCTTATCAAATTCAGGAATATCAGAATATGTAGAACTATAAACTACATTGCCAATACCATCGATGATAAGCCAGCTGCCTTTTCTTACACTGTATTCATAAGCTACTTTAATATCTAAATATAGCTTAGATCCATCCTTGCAAGTAACTCGCTGCTTGACATATCCATATTCATCTGTATATACTTCGCAATCTGCTACATGTACTTGACGAATATCTGTATTCTGAACCTTTATATTGTTGCCATTGAATCTGACAATGTAAGCAAGATATTCTTGACGGAACGGCCAAAAATCTGTATGTAGTTTTTCGTTTATCCAAGTAGAATCTACATTGTACGGTGCTGTGATTCCGGGAATAAGTAGAAAGTTATTAGTCTTCAACCAGGATCTAATAGCAGTTGCACCATGAAAATTCATTGACGTACTGCTGCCATTAACAGCAAAAAAGTTAAACAGATTAGGATTATCATGAAAATCTTCTAGCATAGGCTGAGCAGTTGCTTCTGGCAAGAATCCTTCAACATCATATTCTTTGCCAGTATAGAATACACCCCATACCCAGCTAGTTCCGTTTTTGATGTTTACCTTAGAAGGTAATGTATCGCATTCATAACAAGACTGAATCATAGTATCGGACATATCGTATACAGGAGAATCAATCATTGTTTGATCTTCTTGTAGATTCAACCATCCACGATAGACCTTTTCTAAAATTCCGTGGTCGCTATACTGAATAGTCACGCATACTCCATTCGGCACAAAGCAGCAGAACGACCCAGCAGTCAGAAAGTTTCTGATGTACATTGTATCACTCCTACATTCTTCTTATATTACCAAACATGGAATTTATATTTCCACGTGAGTAACTATTTCTGTTACCAGAAGCTGCTACAGCTCGTATTGCATTAGCAACGGTTATAGCAGGGACAGGAACTCCTTCATTATGAAGTGTTGCATTATAGATAGATCCTGCAAATGAGTCGGCAACGTCTTTGCCACCACCGAGAGGGTGATCTACTTTGCCTGTATTAGCATCTCGTTGAAGATGAATTAACTCATCTTCTAGCAATTCGCATCTGAACATTTTAACACGTTGTTCTAGAAGTATAGAGCGTAGTGTTATGTACCCATCAGGAGTTCTATCAAGTGAAATTTTATCTACGGTAAATCCTTGAGCTTCTAGAACTTGTCCAACATATTCACTCTGGAACTGATCTCGACTAATACGAGCAATGTTGAAGCCTTGACGTCTTAGCCAACAGATAAATTCTACAATCTTTGAATACGGTATCTTATCACCTCTAGGAGCCTGAAGAGCAACAGAAAACATTTGTGTAAATGCTATCTGAGATATTATCTTATCATCAAGACCTTTTACGTCTTTTCTCCCTGATATGCATGTTCCGCTGATACCGGTTCTATCAGTATTCAATGATAAGTCAAGATGAATATACATCGGACACGATTTTAGACGAGGATCAATTACTTCTATATGGAAGAACTCCTCAAGCGTCAAGGTGTCCTTTGTACCAATAGAAACTATATCATTGAAGAATGCATTCCTATGCGTAGGATCAATACATGCTTCAATGTAATCTTGTGTAATATATGATAACGATCCTGGTACAGATAGACCTGCAATGTCTCGCAATGCAATATCGTAATCAGCTTGAAAATCTCGTTTAAGATCTATAGGAGGCTGAAGAATCATGTATCCTTGACTCTTAAGATCATTTATAGATGCTTCATCAGTTTGATTATCAGGTACAATGAATCCTTTCTTATGTCTATCACCAACAGCCAGATAGAATGTTTGTGAGCTAAACATTGAAGGAGGCAGTACCTCCCATTGAGGTTTATCAGCAATGTATACGTGTTCCATTGAACTGTTACGTAGATCGGCAATATGGCTTTCAAGAAAGTCGCTGTCGCTTCTCTTAGAAGATACTGCAAACAGCTTTCCCATTACTTGACCGTTCTGTCTAAATGTACCCTTGATACGAGCAGAAATTGTATTATAAGTATCCATCATAGATTGCTTAGCCTTTTGAATATCTTTTACTCCCGATTTGGCAAAAGCAATCTCATCCATGATAGCACAGTTGTGCAGCACAACTGAAGTATTTTCGCTGCATGCAATGAAATTATGATTAGGAACAGCATTTATTACATCATAAACCGGAACAGGTTCATCATGATGTATAACAGATATGCTCTTAATTTTCATCGTATATTCTCCTTAGTTATCTTACCGTCTAAGGATGCGTATACTTTAGATGTCTTAAATCCTTTCTTATATAAAGTAGAAACTGTAGAACTTACTATTCTCGGATATCCGTGATTTCTTAGATATTGAGCCAGCTCTTCGGAATTAACAAATTCATGACCTTCGTAAAACCACCGACATTTCTGAAGAGATTTCTTAACCGATCGATTTGCTGCTTCGCTTCTGCCTAATATGTAACCTTCTGCTAATTTATCATCTATGTCAGATCTAGTTACTTTTATTGAAACATCACCTTTATGCATATACACTTGATCTCGATCTAGCCTACCGACAGCATATCCTTCAGGTATATCGGTATTAGACTCAATAGTATGCTCCTCTACTCCATTGTTTATCCATATACAACTATATCCGGCTTGAAATTTAGCTTTTCGAGATTCTGAAATTGCTTTGCTCCACTCCTCCGACCGAACACGCCCTGTAAGTTTTTCAGAACACGCTGCAATTCCAGGATGGTCAGCTTTTGTAAGCCCCTTATTCCAAGGAATATTACCTCTCAACTTAGCTTTTTGCGCTTCGGACAAATGTCCTCCTTTATTCGGGTGACTATGCGGCCACTTTCTTCCAGTATTAGCTTTAGATATTTTTAGCTTAGTTTCGTCACTAACAGGATGACCTTGAAGCTTATCTACAATATTTTTACGATACTCGGGATTATTCCATCTTGCAGAACTCTTTTGTCTAAGTATCTCTCTAACAGCTTCGTTAGGTGAGCTAAATTCACCACCATCGGTCTGGTTGTACCCAAATCTAGGGTCATTAGATTGAAATTCTGCTATGAGTTTTTTCTCCAATGCGCAAGCATCTTCTAAACATAGATCAATAGCTACTATATCATGAGTAAAATTTTCCCACCCATACTTTTTAATAGCTGAATAAAAATGATGATTTTCAATATATCCACGACCGTCGTGCGCCCACCTATCAGAGCACCCTTTAGAAGTTATGCCTACATATATCTTTCCATCAGGGCTTTCATGAATGTAAACTAAGAATTTGGCAGATCTATCCTGAAGTCTCATTTTATCACCTCAGAATTATTGAAGGTTAATGGATCATCTGAATTTTTAAGATCTTTCAAACATTTGTATGTTCCATCGGATAGCATTATCCTGTGATCAGGTGTACCCTCAATAACAGTCCCATCCTCTAACTCAACTCGAATAGTTGTATCAGCATATCCGGTAAGCTGCACTCGACTGCATTCATACTCAATTGACGAGGTTGAATAATTATATTGAGCAAGGTCGCAGTATTTTCCAGATAATTCATCGATACGTCGGTACCCATCAGAAGTAAGCACGTTAGTATCACCGACTACGCAGAATACCTGCATGCCCAAGGCATGTGCGGAATCAGAACCATAAGAAATTACAACTTTTCCACCTTCAGGTATGTAATAGAAGTCTCTATCACTTTTAGACCATGATCCATGACTATTGAACCATGGGCTTACCTTGAGTGTATCATTGAACTCACGATATGCAACACCCTTAGCTAACTTCTCTGTCAAGTTAAAGAACAGTATAGAAAATTTGGATACTTCTTTCTTGCCGAAGAACTTCTGAGGATCTTTCAAACACATCAGTCTATATAACATATAAGAAATGGCTGATATAGCTGTAGAAGATTTGCCGATACGAGTAGCTCCTGTGAATATTACTTCATCATACTTGTTACCTGCATTGAAAATCTCAATCAAAGTTTTCTTCCAGTAAGGATATATAGATTTTCCGTTGTTAGTAGCTCTTCCTAGATACATATCCGAGGAAAGGAATGTCCATATATCTACTGGGATCTCTTTATAATCAGCTAGCCATATTTCTTCATATGTTTTTGAATATCCTACATCTGCAAGCTCTTGCAAAATATTACGAAGGTACGTCTGTTCTTGCTCTGAGCATGTAGAATATATATTTTTAATTCTAACGGGTAGATCAGTTGTTATTTGATTCATTTAATTCCACCAATACAGCTTGAGCTTTTGTACGTAGACTATCACGGGCTTCTGCATCCATAATTTCTACAATATTAGAATTATCCTCGCTAGGTTCAGAAGCATCAACTACAGCATAATCTGACATATTCAGATAGGGTTCTAGTAACTTATGCGATGTCAGCATTATGTCCTGAAGACTTTTCTGAATGGCAATAAGCTGACCTAGATCTGTCATAGGATCGTCAGAAGGCTTTGATGATATATCTTCCATCTTATCAGATATCTTAGAATACATCTGCTCTTCCAGTTTATCCATCATCTCGAGGTATTTCAAAATACGACCAATCTGATGACTTACTCGAAGTGATGTTATATTTTGCAACGCCTGTCTAGTTAAAGTACCATTAGGACAAGCCAATAAGGACGCACGCATACGCGCAACGCCCTCTTTTTGTGCTCTATATAATGGATCATAAACTTCGTTGCAGCCCTCAACAGTTTTGGGGTCATACATTGAAATTCCTCCTTATTTACTTAGGTCTAAAAGCACTACACCTAGATTGGCAATAGACTCTCTAGCAAGTACATCCTTCTTAGCAGACTTGCCGAGAATATCAATAGCACACTTAATTTTGTCGCATGCTTCGGTATAATCCATTTCAGCTACTTCAGGCTTTACAGGAATGTTTGTGCCTGAATCTACTGATGACTTCTTTGTGATCTTCATTCAACCACCTCATTAACTTTATCAAGATTAAGATAAGTGTCTGCATAATCCTTCAAAGTGTTTTCAAAGGCATCAAAAGCAGATCGATATTCTTCTTGTTCTGTTTCATCGCTTATATCTATATAGTAGGTTGACTGCTTAAGACGTTGAAAGGTTCTTTTTACCTTTTCAATATCAGGAAATGCTGTGAATACCTCAATTTCTAAATCAGCAATCAACTGAATTACACCTATACTCCAAACGAATTTACGGAGCTGCTTATATAATTCAATGTAATCATTTCTCAAAAGATTACTATTTTTTGGACATAGGTCTTGTTTTCTTTTCATTACCTTCAATCCCTTCATATGCAGATTGAATAAGTTTTGGTATAGAATATATAGTAATATGATTATATACGTGCAGACGCCATATCTCGCTTTCTAGCGCCATGTTTTGAACATCTGACACATATGATTTGTAGAAGTCTTCGAAGGGCTCAGCAGGCTCATTCAGCTTCTGCATTATTGAGTTCAGCATTATACACCTCAATAATTTTAGCTACCATTTTTCTATATATTCTAGGAACATCTGTAACTGACTTACATTTCTTGATGTATACATCATAGAACCATTGAAGCGAACATACACTTTTAGATAATTCTTCTACTGTGGGTATACGTATTGTTTCTCCTCCGCAATACTTGCATAGATGGATGAAACTGTCAGCTCCAATTATACTGAATAGTTCAGGAAGCCAAGCAAATTCTTCAATGTTGTGAAGCGGAGGCATCAACGTAAGTAGATAGTGAAAATCTAATGCGTCAGTAGGTTCAAGATTCTTTTTTGTCATTACCATCACCTGAAATTGGAGTCATGTTACCAGATACTTCGGACAACTCGAACACAATAGCGTTATCAGATCTAGCTAGTCTGTTGAATTCAGCTTTGTCAAAACTTGCTGCATTCATATAATCAATTACAGGAGCCATTACCGTATTTAGATTGACGCTGTCATCATAATACACCCACAGCTCGTTGTCCTTAATTCGATATCTAGTAGCACCTTTAGTATCGTCACGTGCATTCAACGCAGGTACTAAAGATGCATAGTCTGTAGCATCAATGCATGAATTAGCTTTAACAGCAGATTTACGGATTCTAGTAGAGCTGTTAGTTTCTTCAGAGGCTTCGTCAGTATCAGCTGATCCATCTTCAAGAGGTTCCTCAGAAGATGGATCAGAACTTACATCAGGATTTTCTACCGTAGTAGGATCTGAAAAATCTTCAGGAGCAGGACCACTGTGAGGAGCTCCACCTAAGCCTCCGCCACCAGTCTTTGCATCTAAGAAATTCTCTTCGGCTTCTTGATGATCTTCAGCAGATCTTTCAACAAAATCTGATTTCTCTTTAAGCTTTCTATATTCAGGATCTAGATAAGACTGAAGCTGAGTTACAAGTTCCTTATTCATTGGATTATTCATAGCAGCTTTCAGTTCAGATTGTCTAGAACTTGCTCTATATAGCTTACTAGCAAAAATGGCTTCTAATGCCATGTTAATCACCTCATGAGCTACAGCAACAATCAGAAGAATCCATATAGTAATATGGTTTATCCGGATTGTTTGTCTGCAAAATATATGAAAAATACAGATAGATTATATCTTCTGTAGACGGATTGGTCAGACTCATTCGATATATGTGCTGACCAGGTGTTTTGTTCAATATTGCAGATGTAACTTTGTACCAAGGCCTACCACAACAACTGTGAACAAAACCTGTGAAAGGAATCTCCTTATTATGTACACCAATCTCGTCTAATTGATATAGACGATAATCTAATGCTACGCCGTCAGGCAGATGGATGAGAAGATAATATGGAAGTTCATCAGAATTCAACACCAAGCTGTTAGATGGAATATCTTTATATGAACATGACTCTAGAAAAGTATTTTCTAATTCCATATTATCCCTCAAATTCTATGATAGACTGCTCATCCGGACAAGCTGCACGAACATTAGGCTTAACTATGTAACCTTTTCCAGTCAATGTAGCTTTAAGTGTATCAGACATACGATGATTATATAGCAGTCTGTGAGCTCCAGTGTTTGCCATAGTGTTTATGATATAAGCTGCAACCTTTTCGTCCTGCTCGTCAATAGCTGTATCAGCAATAGAACTAGCATCCGATGCAGATTTCAGCACATCTAACTCTGTAATAGGTGTTAACATACATACTCACCTCCAATAAGTTCGATGAATATGTAAGGTTCTAACCTAGAAAAGTCGTTTAGATCTCTTAGGTTTTGTAAGGCCGTTCTTGTTGATATCCTTTACAATCTGCATGATTCCATACATGCAAACAACTACACGAGCTGAAGGGTCATCAGCGATTTGATCCATTGTTAATCCTAGGTTGTTTATGTAATCTTCAAGCTCTTTGAGCGAATCTTTATCGGCTACTTCAAGAAAGCTCATATTAGATTTCACCTTAGTAGATCGTGTACGCTTAGATACAGAAACTACTCCAAACTTAGGATGAAGGATCTTTCCATAAGCTGCCTGCAATCTGTGACTGATAGAATCTGCAGAATAGCAAGGGAACTGTCTAAGAGCGTCTACGCTAGTCATACCGAACAGATGAGTACGAACTCCAGGATTCTTAGATGCATGAATAATATCATACATCTCTTTCAAGTAGATATTCTTCAGATTCTGATGAGTATCGTTTGCAGGAGACAATCCGATAATGCTAAGCTGCTTACCATCTTCGTCAACATAGTTGAGCATATTATACAATGCATCAAGAGACTCTCCATAATGATAAACAGGAATAAGCTTATCAGGAGATTTAAGCTTGCTACGCATATACAGATAGTTTTCCCAAGACTTCTGTGCAGACAGCTGATAGTCCTCTTTGGACTTAGGCTTTCCGAACTTACCAGGAATTGTATCTACCTGAGCACACAGCGCAATACGATCATCAATGCTATTCAGATAATCAATGTATTCATCAATATCAATTGTAGCTTTACCTGTATGTACACTGTATGCACCCGAATCAATGAAAAGTTTGTTTACTTTACCCGCATCCTGAAATTCCATCATCTTATTGATGCTAGCTCTATCAAGCTGAGATACTAGAACATCAATAGGTTCGTATCCAGGAGTCTTAGATAACATATCCATCATAGACTGTGTTAAATTACCAGAAAAGAAATATCTCAATTCATTCACCTCATGAACAGTATTTACATTCCATCAAGAATTTTGCAAGCACTACATGCTTAGCAATTCGACTATTATCAATATCTTTGATATACGACATTCCTGCAAGCCGAATAAGGCTGTTTGATGTAGTAGCTACTATGTATTTTATAACGATGTCTGAAGGCATCTCTGTGTTGTCTTCATAATGAGAAAATGCCCACATCTGAGTAGATATTGCGTCAGTTGAATTTAGTTTGTCAGGTAAAGATTCGATGTACGAAATTTGCTTATCAGACAATTTCACAATAGTGTCTATATCGGAAAGTGACTTTACGCATTTCCATATAGGGCTGTGTTTTATGTTTTCAAGTTGAGACGCTACACATCCTGCATACATAGCAATATCTGCTATATGAGGATTAGAAACATTGACAACAGCACTTCTACTGATAATAGTATCGGCTACTTTATCAATATTTCTAGCTGTAACTACAATGTATGTATTTGACATAGGTTCTTCTAGAAATTTTAGAAGTGCATTAGATACAGCAAATACACCTGAATCAATATTCTCGATCACAAGGACTACATTATGGTCTAAACTATAACAGGTATTGATGCAAGAACGTAAATCCGATACATTTGCGTCAATGTACTGGCAGTCCTCTATGTTAAGCATAGCGGAATATTGCTTAGCTAGATAAGACTTTCCAGTTCCTCGACCTCCGCATATCAGAACGCTATGTCGATCATAATTAGCTAGTAGCTGCAGTTCATTTACAGCAGCTTTCTGAAATTCCATAATCATTTCAAATCCCTCAATGTAGGTACAGGTTGAAAACAAACTAACGAAAACACATAAAACAAGCTATCTTCAACAGAATAAGAAGATACAGACCTCAGTCGAGTAAGCTCATTGTATACAATCATGAACAAATTATATACATCTTCTAAGCTCCACAGCTTATTGCATTTACGAATATAATCAGCTACATTTGCTCTAGGAGACGATATCAGCTTCTCAGTATCTAGCAACACACTTAATACAGTATAGTGAAGATTTGATTTATCACCATTATATGCATTATATACATTAAGTATCCTTGCAAAATTTCTAGATGCTATAGCTGCTTTAACAGATTCTTCGGTAAGCTCAGATTGCTTACCTAGCTGCCAGCTTATAGTATCTAGACGAAATCTACTATAGTCCGGATTAGCGAATGATAGGCTTTTTGCGATATTCTTGCAATCCTGATAATTTTTACCATAGTTTACAGCAACGGTGTAAAATACATCAGGCATTCCAGGATAGTCAGATCTGAGATATTTATCAAGAAATTTTTCACTTAGACGATCAATGGATACAGTGTAGTCAGCTAGATACTTACCACATTTGGTCAATGCTTTAGTATCTTCATACAAACATACAATAGTTCCAATTATCTTACATTTATCAATATGAGACTTCGTCTTATCTGATAAACTTGCAAGGAATGTAGTGTCATATCGTACTATGTATAACATTGGTTTCAATGGAATGAGATGTCTAGAAGACATTAGATTTAACACCGATTCAACAGTTTCAGCTGTACGACTATCACCATAATAATCTTTCAATATACCTAGGTATTTTGATTTTACACCATATTCGGATCCACACATGACGTAGAATTTACGAGGTGATCCGGTAAGTATTTCGTTTCCAACAGTCTGAATATCTAGCATACATAATCTCCAAACGCTAATTTGAATTCCTCTAACGGAACTACAATCATTGATATATCATGGAACTTAACTGAAAATGCTATGCACTTATCAGAAAGTTCTGGTTTTGATTGACGCAAAGTTTTTGCAACTCCATAAGCGGATTCTATATCTTTTACACGTATACTTAACGATGTCTTACCAGAACGAAACGGAGCATTACCTAACATGAATTTATTCATGTAAGCTAATGGGTGGCATAATACATATGTAGATGAATATTGTTGTGATCCGTCATCTACAAAGAGTGCTGGCAGTCTCAACTTACTGGTAGCCTCTAAGTTAATCTTAGACCAGTGATCCCAATAGAACTTTATTTGGTTCTGTAATGTAACATGAGTTTTGCATTCACCTAGCCAAGTATCATTGTAGATGTCACCGGGGCGACACGCAGTCGCCCCGCTACCAGTTACACAATACCAACCCAAACTTCTTGCTATCATACGTTCTTGCTTGTTAGAATAGTATTTAGTAGCATCCGTATTAGATGTCATTGTGTCAGCAACTCGCTTCCTTCATTAGGATCTTTTCCACATAGAATGTAATCGTAAATGTGCTGCTGAAGCTTCTTGTAGTAATCAGCATTCTGCTCAAGATATTCAATTACTCTAGCAAAACCATTTACTTTTACAAGTTTACCGGTAGAATCTTCAAGGATTTCCCCTGTACTAGGGTCTGAAATAGTGAACCATCCCGCAGATTTACGAATGATACCTTCCTTGATAGCTAGTTTAGCATAATCAAAGTCTGGACGAATTCCTTGATTGATCATAAGATAATACTGACCAGCTTTGCGATCAAACGGAGCAGATTTCTGCTTCATCAACTTAGCATTGATAATATATCCTGCAGGATTCTCTGCACTCTGTGGAAGTTCATTTCCCATGAAATCCACCGGAGTACCATTCTTGAATAGAATTCTCAAAGAGGCATAGAACTTAGGAGCTTGGCCACCTGGAGTTTTAACTACATAAGGATTGTCCATATTATCTCTGACCTGGTTAATGAAAACCATTGTAGTTTCATATCGAGTAAGCATAGGAACAATCTTTCTGCAGAATACTGTTAACAAACCTGCAAGAGATGCTACAGTTCTCTCTCCGTACTTCTTATCCAGTTCAGCTCTAGGTACTAGAGAAGGGAGAGAATCAAGAACAATCAGCCCAGCTTGATTGGTTTCAACAATCTCCTGAACAGTCTGAAGAATGTCCTCAGCAGTAACATCCGGAGGCTGCATGATATCAATTTCAGATTCGTTGATACCTAATGTCTTTGACCAAGCTTCATCAAAAGAATGCTCTAGGTCAATGTATAGAACCTTTCTAGGTCCAAATTCCTCAAGATCAGCAAGCTCCATTTTAGCAGATTTGATGCCCTCGCTAGCTTTCTTGCGAAGGGTAAGTATCTTATCCTCGTACTCCTGCTTGAATACTTCAATAGCATTCTTGCATACATCAATACATGTAGTAGATTTACCACTAGAAGGTTCACCGAAGAATTCAGTAATCTTATTTCTAGGGATTCCTCCATATGTGCACCAGTTAAGCAACGGACTAGAGAACGGAATCTTAGCCCCTCTTGCAGCTATAGCTCCGTCCATGAGACCTTCGCAGTTCCAATCTTTCTTACGCTTGTTGATAATATCTAAGTAAGGGTTTGACATGATGTACCTCCTTAGGATACGGTGTATTCAGGCAGCTCCGATTCATAATCACCTTCAGAAACAGGATTGCTGATTTCAGTCTTTCGTCTAGCGTCCCAAATCTTTTTACTGCTCATGATAAGTTCTCGACAGTACTGAACTTCTTTATCGACACGAGTAATCAATGATTCATACACTTTCAAAGTTACTGAATCATCCATGTTCTTGACATCAAACACTTCTCGCAATTTAGACTGAGGTAATTTAGCTTCGCTTTCCGGTAAAGATAAACAGAATTGCTGAAAATCTGACGTCAATTTCAGCTTACTGCATTCTAACGAAAGCTGTAGCTTTGCTCGGCATTCCGAAACATCAAATAACTGCATAGGTAGTGTTTCGAGTACCCAAGCAAGCTCTTCATCCGTTACAGGACGAGTAGAAGATCGGATTCTATTGAACATAGACCTAGCTTCTTTGAAGTAGTCTGCAAAGATAGCTTCATACATCTCATCATGTTTCTTCATAGTAGCTTCTACAAATTCCTGAATAGCCATGTTACACCTTCTTAGCCGGCTGACAAAGGTATGTCAGTGCAATTTCTTGCAGGTACTGAGTATTTCGTAGCTCATTGTTAAGTGAAACTAGCTTGTTTGCAAGCTTCATACACACCATAGAATGTGCAGCTGTGTATTTAGACAGCTTTTCTTGATAATGAGCAGGAATCAAGGTCTCATTGATATCCTGAAGGAAGATATATTTCATGATGTTAACAACAAAACTGTGAAAACTCTGGAACCACGTAATGAAGTTTACACCAGAATTATATACCCGGTTGATTACTTCTGTGATTGTCTTGTTATCACGTTTTGCGTATGCACCTAACAATTCGAAGAAGTCATCGTAATTAGGCAAGTTAAGAGCTACTTGAAGATTCTGAGAATTGATATCTTCATTATAAGCTAATGCCTTATCAAGCAATGTCAAGCTATCTCGCATTCCACCATTTGCAAGTTTAGCGATGAAGTTAAGTGCATCATCGGTATATGTAATATTTCTACCAGATTTGTTCTCCTGGTCAATTACATATGCTAATCTATCATGAATACCTTTCACGCTGATCTTTGAAATTCTAAAGGTTTGAACTCTTGATAGAATAGTTTCAGGAATCTTCTCAGGGTTTGTAGTGCAGAACAAAAATATCGATTTGGCAGGAGGTTCTTCAAGACACTTTAGCCAAACCTGCCAGGAAACATTCGAGAAAGAGTGCGCTTCATCAAGGATAAACACCTTGTACGCAGTTCCTACAGGGTACGACTGGGCCTGATCTACGAGAGATCTGACACTTTCTGCACCATTATTTGAAGCTGCATCTACTTCGATGATTCCGCCCTTGTTATCATTTAGATAATTTGCAATGCAACGTGCAATAGTCGTCTTTCCACACCCCGCATTTCCTATAAACAGCAGAGATCTAAATGGAACACTATCACACGCTAGCATATTCTTAAGGATAGACACAACCATAGACTGTTCTACAACATCGTCTAGAGTTTTAGGTCTGTACTTTGTAGCTAACGACATATAGTTAACCCCAATCTTTACATTTTTTCTGGTAGGGACAATCAGTGCATAACATATCACCTGAAGGTAGCTTATCAGGAGCTATGTTAGATTCAGCACATTTGATTACCGCTTCCATGTTATTTATAACGATATTTTGACGATGATCTGTTATTGTTTTTTCAAAGCATCGCATTTCTCCATATTGACGATCAATATAAAGAACTAATGCATTATGAAGATGTAGAATAGTGCAATAGGTCTCTACCTGATCAATATGTTGAGGCTTGATATCAGTTAGATTTTGGAAAGAAGAATATTCACTAGACTTAATCTCTAGAAGGTAAATCTTACCATCGATATTAAGTAGGCCATCTACTGCAAATCGAATTGGATATGGTTTTGTGATTTCTACAAGTGTTTCGTATCCATTCTTTGTACAAGTGAATTCATAGCCTAGATTGAGATAATTCAGATAGTGCTCTACATCTAACCAATGAGTATTCAAATGAGTTGACAATGTTTTCTGAATGTATTCATGACAAGCTGTACCAAGAACCGCAGTAAAGTTGAAGGCCCGGTCGACCTTTTTAAGCCGATCGGGCACAACACCTCGAAGACGGAACCAGCTACGACGCTTACAACGAATACACGAAGGAGCAAATGTCTTATGAGCTACATCTGTATTTTCGTTGAACAAGTCCATATCTATGTAAGACTCAACATTATCTAGAAACTTAGAACTAGTAGCGGAATTGAATCTTACAAGATGACTTAGATTCGCGCTTCTAAATCCCATATTAGTCCACTCCAGCAAATACGGTAGTGAGCTTTGCACCCTTGATATTGATACCGATTACTTCGCCATCCTGAAGTGCAGGATAGATTTTGACAGTTTCGTCATCGTAACTTCCAATTACCTGCTTAAGCAGGGAAGTCTTGAATACAACACCGTACTTAATTGCACCCTTATTCTCAACAGAAATGACGCAGTTGACGTTATTGTCACGAAGTCTTACCGTGTTCTCCTCGACCTCGAAACTAATCGTCTGATCATTAGATGTTGCAAGAAGCTCAGCCTGGTTCAGATACTTCTTTACCTCGGCGGGAGATAGCGAAATAGCATCGTCATCATCTCCATCATTGATCATATCAAGAATGATATCAGAATTGTAATCGCCTACATCTTCGTCATTCTCATACTGCGGAGTAAACTGTGCATCAAACTGATAGCTATCAGTAGTTACACTGATAATGTAACTTTTGTTGTTACATTGCTTAATTACAGCACCATCCGGAACGCTGTTAAGCAGATTGATGATAGTATCAGATAGAAGACAGGTGCTGCCAAGTGACTTCACATTAGAATGAGTGAACAAGCTATTGTCAAAATCACCTACCAGCACATCGGAATCGCTACCTACCCATACATTAGTGTATACAGGATATGCAAAAGACATTGCAATAGCGTACATCTGATGATCCTTAACAAACTTCCAGCCTTCCTTATCAAGATCGACTGTAGTCAGATTAGAATCCTTGTTAGGAGCAGTAAGCTCAATATCATCTTCCTCAAACATCTTAGGAAGAGTGAATTTAGACTTACCGGAATGAAGAATCAATCCGCCTTCGTCAAATTCAAGATCAACTGTGCTGCTAGTCAACGTAGCTACAAGCTGCTTAAAAAGCATACAATCTACGAAGATTCTAGCAGAACCTGCTTCGTTAGAGGAGCCTTTGATCTTAATCTCAGAAAGAATTCGAGAAGCTTCCAGATTGATTGTAAGGTCCTGACCAGAAGCTGTTACCTGAGCAAGGCAAGACTTCTGATAGAACTTAGACACGTTGGAATTGATTACACCTAAATTGAGCGCATCTGACAACGGCTTAGTTGAACATGTGAATTTCAAGTTTGTATTCCTCCTATGTAATATTTATGATAGTATCTATAACGATGCTATCACTTGCCATAAATTACTTTTTGTTCGATATGATCTAAGAATTGCTGACCATCTACGCCCCATGTACGACGGTAATCATCAATTGCTCTCACCATTTCATCCGTCCATTTACCGCTAACGCCTTTAGCTGCATTACCACGAGCTTCGCCGTTCTCGTCCTTGATAACGGGTAATTCATATTCCATCTCAATCAACATATATTGAAGCCATTTGATTTCATCTTCAACTTGTGTATCAATAGAAGATGCCTTAGGATAAGGACAAGGAAATTCTAGACCATACCAACGTAGAGAAGTTTCTACATCGCATTTACTATCGAATGGCAAGAATTCAGCAGCCTTGCACATAAGTGAACTTAGAATCCTTCCGCCTTCTTCATAATTTTCAATAGGAACTTCAGCTATGATTTCATCATGTACAGGTACTAGAATACGACCGCCGATTTTCTTCCATTCTTCAGAAGATTCAATGAGCAGCAATGCCATCTTTGTTTGGTCTGCGGCGCTCAGTTTACAGTTATGTTTCCATAACTCCTGACTATATCTTCACTGCATATACAAGTAGTGTCTACCATTTCGAAGGGTAACTCAACTTCCCTTCTACTCCTCCACAACAGAGGATAGTCGATACATCTTTATACGTGTAATGTCCATGAGTATCCTAGAAATTTAGCACGCTTACCATTCTTGTTGAATTTATCTGCATACTGTCGTATAATTGTCCCGTGAGAAACACTATATTCATATTTATCAGAAACGCTACAAGCAAATCTAGCTGCGTCAGCAAGCGAATCAAATATCTTGACGATGTTATCATCGACAATCATACCTACTTTAACTTTCTTAGTTTCGTTGTAGGCTCTAAATCCTTTCAAACAAACATCTAGATTAGCTAGTGTATTCCTTCGACATAGTTCTTTTGTCTCTTCGGAATGCTTTCTACCAGTTTGTAATGCACGCTGTAAATTTCTAAAATATTCACTTTTACATATTTTATCATGTTTAGCTACAGCAGAAGGATCATCCATTGGATTTGAATCTCCTCCCAATGTTACATTATATCCACCTTCTGAATAATGTGTATGTAATGTCTGTATGTAGTATTTTTCCCAAAACTCCCAAGAATCATCTTCAACTTGAGTTATCAGTTCTACTGAAAAATTTTCTTTTCCATATTTATGTATTGCACAAGCAAGATAGTATCTATCTCCATAATCAAATGCATGACAATGTTGTCGAAACCTCTCTCGGTATCCTACTTGAGTCTTACCTACATACTTTTTACCATTAACATTATTTGTAACTAAATAGATATCAATCATACTTTAACCTCCAAATTTTGTTAGATCTTATACAGATTTAAGGTTAGATCTTACAGAAAATTAAGGTTAAGTATGAACAAGTATACTTGACACGGTATCACCTGCTATCCAATAATGGACCGTAGGCTCTCTTAGTCAGCTGATTCGTCTCTGGATTCTCTTACAAGAGAAGCTTCATATCTCGTTAGCTTCATGAAGCAGTCTTATTTAGCTGATACCGTTAGCACTGTCAAATTAAATTGACAGCACACCGCTGAGTAATAGCGTTAGATAGATAAGGGCGGCGCCTAGTTCACCCTGGATCCTACTATTCACAGTCTGCCGTGTTGCATCGTTGATCTTAGACCGATTGTTAATAACACGAATATTTTCATCAGCAAGCTGCTTAGTTCGCTTAACAATCTGACCAAAATATTTGTACTTACTAAATTCAGCTCTAAGATCATTCACAATACGTTCTGGAATATCGGATTTGTCCTGAAGAGTGCTGATATCTAAAGGATCAATATCGGGATTGACGTATCCAGGCATAGCCTTGAAATCAAATTCAGGTAGCTGCATATCAGGTAGATGTCTACGGCGCCCTAGAATAGTTTCTACATACCCATGTTGCTTAGCAAACTTCTGAGATTCTAACATGAATGTACGAAGTCCTGGAAAACCGTTCATGACTGCATCATAAACCTTCTGCGCTCCAGCAATTTTATCTTCGTCACTCATATCTTTACGTTTACCATATAGCTGATCTGCGATGGACGGAATAGATCGTCCGTAAGTAATTCCTAAAAGTATAGTTTTAGCTTCTCCTCGTCTTTTCTTACCTTCTGGTTGATACTCGTGAGTTTCAGGATGAAACTCTAGACAATTCTCATAAGGAACTCCAAAGGATATACTTGCAATACTTGCGTATACGTCTCTACCTTGCTGAAAAGCTTCAATCATCTTAGGTTCCTGTGCAAGAAACGCAGTAAGCCGAGGTTCCTGTGCCTACTAAGTTAAATGTTTGTTAGACATTTCTCACATCGCTGTGAGTGACGGACTAGATCTTGAACTACTACAACTGTTACCATTATAGCAGAACCCCGCAGTTTCCATTTAATAGATTTACTCTGTACTAATATCATACAGACACTAACTCACTTGAGCTGTACTCTACTCATTTGGTTATCTCAATCAACCTAACTTTTGGAAGTTATTTATGAATTTCTTCAAATGTTGATGTCTAACTTTCGATAGTCTCTACACACGATATATCCATTTAAGACCTCTAATGTAACGGCTTTCTTTATATGATTGCTTTATTCTATCACACAAGGTATTCTTATCCTTAACAACGTATCCGTGATCATACCACCAAACTGCAGCATCACAAACACGATTGAACTCAGCAATGATATCTCCTGACTCGTCTATACAATAGACAGCTTTATTCTTTGCATCATTTAATGCTTTCTTATGAGCGGGCGTAAGATGAAAGGGTGCAGAATAATTAGGACGTTTACCTTCAGCATAGAACTTCTTAAGACCTTCTGAAACGTGACGTCTATGTTCTTCAGAAACTCCGCCAGCAGCAGCTATTCGAGCCTTCATGCTTTCGGAAATTTTCTTACGAACTTCAGGACTTCTCATCTTAGCATCATGCTTAGATCTAACAGCTGCATTATCCATGCAATTGCTGTATCCGCCTTTAGACAGATTATAACCGTCTATATCGCTATTGTATTTACGAATATAGAAAGATTCTAGCTCATTTAACACATCAGAATTATCAGTCTCAGCAATTACTTCATACTTGAAGTTATTCCACCCATATAACCTAATAGCCGAATGCAGGTAGTATCCATCTCCTCTATTAGCAGAATTCACATGCTCAGCTATTCGAGATTCTACAGAACGATGTGTTTGGCCTATGTATATTTTACCGTTTACATTATTAGTGATCTTATAGATTACCACAACTTTCACCTCTGAATGATTATTGATAACAAGATGAAAGGTTATTGTGGTCAGGATGTATCTTGCTCGGTATAGCCTGTACAAATCGGAACCTACTTGTACAGATTCCACCGAATTAAGCGGGTTTTACTACAGCACACACTTTACTGTAGTCACTTGATAGCATTACATAACCAGGAGTTGCCCTAAACATATGTCGAATGTCCAAAGCATGACTAGGTATATTTTGGAGATTCGGAGATTCTGAGGACATTCGCCCAGTATCTGCGCCGACTTGCTTGAAGTTTGCATGAATACGATTATCAGGAGCCTTTGCATTAGGTAGCTTGTCAACAAATGTATTGATCAATACATTGATGCTTCTTACTTTAAGTATCTGATTTGTGATAGGTAGATTGAAATCGGTGATTACATCTTTACCTGTACCACTTTTACCGTTATCAGGTAATTTCAGTAGAGTATATAACAGATACTTAACGTGAGGAGGAGAATTGGGATTGAAATCAGAAGCTTTGATAAACGGCTTCTTAACAGATGCAGGAACATACGAAGAATTGTCCATTGCCTGCTGTACCATATCTATCAAAGTTTTCATTTCAGTATCATATCTAGCTTTGTATCTAGCTTTGAGCTTGCTAGCTACATTATCGTCTAGATAGATTCCAATTCTATGCATCTCTTGACATACTCGTACCATAGGAAATTCTAGATTCCATACAAATTCAGCAATATGCTCAAGATGTGCTTTCTGGCATTTCTTATGTGAAGGAGTAAGGAAAGGCAGCTGCCATTTGAATAGCTCAAATGTAATTTTTGCATCGTTAGCTGCGTACAACTTAGCAATCTCAGGTTTGCAATATGGAAACAGTGCAACTGGAAAGAAATCGCTGAACTTTTTAGGGTCTACTTCGCCCTTCATAACATACTTGCTATAAAGTGCTTTCAATCCATTATGAAGTTCGTTTTCTTTTAAGCATCTCCATGCAAGAATGACATCATAGTAGAAGTTATCGCAAAAATCAACTTTCAGATCTTTGTAGATCATAGCCAAGTCGTAATCCGCATTTGCAAATATCAACTTGACATCAGATTCTACAATTCTCATGAATTCCTCATGAACTTCTTCATATGTCAACTGATTCTTGTAAGGTGTGTCAAAGATGGGAACAAGATGCTTCATTGGGATGTAGCATTCTACTCCTCCTGGATAATACAATGAAGCACCTACAACCCAATCATGAATACGATCCAATCCAGTTGTCTCAGTATCAATACCGGCGTACCCAGATTCAATTACATGCGTAACATAATCATGAAGTTCCTCTTTGCTAGTAATACAGATAGCAGGGGAATCTTTGAAATATGACTGAACCTCTGCGCTGATATTATTTAACTGAGAATTTACACTGTTTACAGAACCTTTAGATTTCTTCGGCTGCAGAGCCTGCTTACTCTTCTCTGCAGCCTTGTTGATAGCAGCTACCTGAGATGGACTAAATAGACTCATTCAGGTAACCTCCTTTAGAAATCTACTTCGCTTTCGTCAAGCGGCTCGTTGTCATCAAGACCGAGAGCTGCGATATCAGCAGCAGTGGGATTGGAATTGATAACACCTCCGGTACGAGGACTTACGTTAAGAGTGTAGTTAGGCATAGACTCAGAAGAGCTTGTAGACGTAGAATTGCTTGTATAGGTGGTATTCAGCATAGTATAGAGCTGAGCCGAAGTATACTCTCTACAAACATTCTCGTAATAAGCAGGAAAACTTGCATTGTTCTCTGCAAGAATCTGATCATAAGTCTTAACACTGTTTCTTCCAACAGCTACAATCTCATACCGAGTATCCATGCTGCCAGACTCACCATGACGTGTAATACGGAACACATAATCACAAGGATTAGGATATCGCTCAAACACATCCTTCTGAAGCTGCGACATGAAACGAACACTTCTGTCCCAGAACTGAAGCTCACCGTCTGCAGTAATGTTATACAGAGGAATGAACAGCTTTGT
This sequence comes from Bacteroidaceae bacterium, assembly GCA_963660215.1. GTDB lineage: Bacteria > Bacteroidota > Bacteroidia > Bacteroidales > Bacteroidaceae > Prevotella. The sequence goes on from CAVKXW010000001.1 coordinate 78,065, forward strand.
CTGAACTCGAATTCCCTTACCGCAAGCAGGGCATTCTCTCTGGCAACAATGAACGTATCCAGAGTAATCGGCAGACTTGACGTAATGTGTATCTGCAATCAGAACATCGTCAGAATTGCGATACATGAAAACTACATCTGCATAGTCTCCGTCATTCCGAAGAAGAAACAATCCTCCGAAATGCTTTTCGTTGTAATCCTTCATACTCATGAATGCCATTTGTAAATCATCCTTTCTTGAATTATTTTGATATCATTGGCATATGTATAATAACGACCTATGTCGATTATTATTTGTAGAAATACTCTTTGTAATCCGCAAGTTTAGCCTGAAGGGTTTCAAGAATTCTGTCAGACTTTGCAGCTACGCGCTTTGGCAGAGGTTCACCACTAAGCATGCAATCAACAAATCGGATAACATCCTTGCCCTCATGCTCAATCATGTACCAGAAACGATCCTTGACATCCTCGGGGTTTTCTCTGAAATCAATGTATGCATCAATCTCACTATCGTGACCTAGAAGCGTTGCGAAAAGATCCGTTTCGTCTCCGTCATGAGATACAATATTGCTGCACTCATTCTCCCATACAGAACGAGGCTTCTGTAAATCATGACAAATGCAATACAGGCAGTTGAATGCCACCTTATAGATATACGAAGTAGTGAATCTCTTAGGATTCTTCTCAATGATAGGAGCATTCTTGTTCAGATACTGGAGGATGGTAGTAACACCATCTTCTTCAGGAGTATAGAAGCTTTTAGTTCTATACCAGGCCATCATAATCTGGTCGTAGAACTGCACATAAAGAGCCGCTACCTGATCGGACAGGCCAAGTCTAGACCAATCCGTAAAAGATAACGGCTCTTTGTAATTCAAATAGCTTATGAACATTACCTTAGTGTCATTGAAAGCACTCGTCATAGTAAATTCCTCCGATTTTGAATATCTTTTGATGTACTGGAATTATTGATGTCTACGTCCATATTATAATGGATAAAGTACGAGAAGTCAAGATATTTTTTATAAATTTTTGAAAAGATTTTTACTCTTTACTTTTAAGTAATTCTTCAAACTCTTCTTGAGTACAATCATTAACATCCTTACCTTGAGGCATATTTACAGTCCATACAATAGCAACATCTTTAAGATTTCGTTTCAGCTTATTTGCAGACCTTCTACCGGCATCATCACCGTCTGTGCATATGATGAATTCAGATACACCTAATCTACGAAGCTTTTCCATCTGGTATGGAGTACCTGTACCTAGCAAAGCAACTGCGTGGTATCCCCAAACCTCTAATGTAAGACAGTTAAAACAACTTTCAACTATAAATACAGACTTGCATTCCTTCGGAAGTTCCCATAGACCGTACACTGGTTTAGTTTCAGATTTAGGAGCTGCAAAGAACTTACCTTCAATTGACCGACGATATATGTATACAACGTCACCTTTTTCATCTTTGATAGGAAATGTGATGCATGGAATAGGTTTAGTACGACCTTCAGGCACCCAGTTTACATCTACACCTACATCGTATTTTTCAATTATAGGCATAGTTAGTTTTCTATCAAACATATATTGAACAGTGTATCTATATTTCTCAAGCTCAGACTCTGGTACAACTTTTTTCCTTGTTTGAGTGAGAGACTGTATGTAATCTAGTGCATATTTGCTATTCAAACTCTTGAATAGATCATTAGATATAAGATAATCAAAGTCAACTTCTTCCGCATCAAATCCAGGAACATTAGCTTTCAGCCAATCTAATCCTGACATAGAAATTGACTTAGACTTCAATATCTCTGTTATCAGTTCAGGTAACTGCATAGAAATCTGACATGAGAAGCAATGGCACCATCCAGCCTTATACAATTGACCATTACGATATTCATCATGCAGAAGAATACCGAATGATGGCTTGCGTTCCTGTCCTCCGCTATGAATAGGACAATATCCACTGTAATAAGAGTTGATTATCTTATTCAAACGTATCAGACCCATAGCCTGCATTCTTTCAGCTACATCTTCAATGGTAACTGGCATTTTGTCCTCCTAATTAGAACTCTACATCGTCACTCAAATCGTCCTCATCCAGAATATCATTATCGGAATCATCCATATGATAATTACCTAGATGAATGTTCGCAGACCGGAATCCTGTAGAATTATTGTTAGATGTTTCAGAATTACTGATATCTTCTTCGTTTGCCAAATACTGCATTCGACCAGAATTCGGATCCCATGAATAGGATACCATAGGCTTCTGATTATTTGCAATACGAGACTTCTCAAGACGAATATCTAGAACATGCTTATCAAAAATCTGTCGTACTGCAAACACCTGAGTAGCAATTCTACCAGGATGATCAGAACCTTCTGCATTGTATATGGTAGGCATTGCATCGCCCTTTGCATCCTTGTTCTCGTTGGTTGCACGGTTTGCCTGCATAGCTAGTACAACTGCGCATCCATATTTCTTAGACACACGAAATAGACCTGTACAAATATTCTTATACTTTTCATAGTCTCTATCAGACTGCTTTGTATCTTCCATATAGGACAGGCCATCTATGATTAGAAGTTTAATACCATGCTTCCTCACTAGATTTTCAAGTCTAGGTACAGTAACACCGTCAGGCATATCTTTATCTTCTAGAACAAACGCAGGAGTTTCTTCTTTAGACAGATTCTTGATATACTCCATATACTGCTCATTATATCGTCCTAGATAAATCTGGCTGTTAAGAAAGTTACCACGCCAGGTATCAAATCTACTACCCAGATAGCTTGCCTGCATCTCAGGAGAATAATACAAAACAGGAAATCCGTTCTTCTGAGCACTCTCCATCATCTTCGTACAGATCCAAGATTTACCGGTATTAGTTCTAGCCAAGATGATAAGAAGTTCTTCTACAGTGGACAACCCACCATACATGAGCTTATCAATTTCAGGGAATCCTGTAGGAATTCTAGATTGCTTAGAATATTCAATCAACTGTGCGCTTCGTTCTGCAGCATCGTGGACGATATCCATAGGATCGCTATTATCTAGCTGAGATACTCTGTCGCACTGATTAGATATGTACTGCCAAGCCTCTGTAACGTCTGCTGAGCCTAAGTCCTTCAACTTATTGAAAGTTTCAATGAGAATAATATGTTGTTTGTTCTTCTTCATCTCGTCTGAAATAAATTCAAACGACTCATCTACACTTACTAGAGTTACATCTGGAAATTCTGCTTGAAATGTAAATACATCGGGTACGTCACCGTACTTATCTTTATGATTGAGAATGAACTCAATCTGAGGTTTGAAAACAGAATAGTACGAAGAATCAAACGAACAGAGGTTGTTAACTTCCTCAACATTATCACTTGTGAGGATCTTAGAGATAACTTGAAGTTCGATACTAGAAATCATGCCCTCACCGCCTGTTCCAAATAGTTTTTGAGCCGAAGGAAGAAATCTCCCTTACCGACTAGCTGGCGAATTTCAGGTATGATTAAGAATGTGGTTTTATGTTTAGACTCTCGTTGCTGCAATAGCTGTAGAAGAGTTTGACATTCAAAATCACCGAAGTTTACATAATCCATACTAGATATAATCAGCGTTTCCGTACTATTAGCCCATATCTTTGCATACTGCAAATCACTAGGCTCTTCTTTCATAGACCAGCTTTGTTTGATAGCGTCAATGTACCATGCATACTTTAGATTGTATACAACAGTATTCAACCTGCTACCTCTAAAATATTTGCAGCATGCACAATATGTCAGCATATCAGCGATCTGAACAGTAGACATTTTGGTCTGAACAGCTTTGATTTTACCTGAATGCTTTTCAAGCAATGTGCTGTATTCAGCTATTGCAGATGTGCTTCTGCTAAACACTGAATTTGATGTAGTGATGTTATTTCGTTCCAACAGAAACGACATCTCTACATAGGACGGGCATGACTGGTCACATATAGTATCTCTGCAGTATTCACAAAAGATACAATCTTTCATACTGGATACTCCGTTCCTTGAATCTTACGAATGATAGGATTCCGAGATCTTAGGAAAGATACTCTAGAATCTACACATTTCTTTGCTATATCTAACGAATCTTTATAACCATGTTTAGCATACCAATCTGCAGGAGCAAACAAGGTAAGAAAAGGATCTAACGTACCCCATATATCATACTTATGATATACTTTTCCAATATCTCGTTCAAGCAGATACCGTCTAAGAACATATTCATAGATATATTCAGGGTGTGCAGGAATCTTTTTAGAATCAGGAATATCACTCCAAGCAGCAACCGAAGGTAACAGCTCACCATTGAGTTCAATGTAACTGCTAAACATTACCCATTCATTCTTCACGAAGCGCTTTAGCTGGAACAAATGAGGATACTGAATAACATTGTCAATGCACTGCTCTAAAGTATATCCTTCGATAGGTAGAATAGTTCCAATATCTGGATCATAGTAAAGACCGTCTACTTTTTCATACATAGCAGGTCTGCGAGTATGCATAACATGATTAGGAAATAGATTCAGGAAATCTCTATCCCTCATCAGGCTAGAATCGGTTGTAACCGAAATTTCATTTTGAACTGTAGGAATACGAGGAAGAGATTCGTATATAGCATATTCCTCTCCATTAACTACTCCACTGATCCAAGGAGCTTTACTATAGTCAATCTGAGGGATTGCAGGATGCTTCAAAGAAACTGCATGCTTAGGAGTAAGTACCTCTTCTTTAAGACTACTGTCTACAGCTGCATAAGTGTTTGACAGCTGAGAAAATTCTTGAATAGTTGTTTGAGAAGTGGTTTCAGGTGCATCCGAATCTTGTGTAGAAATAACTTCAGGTTCATCTGAAGGATGAGTAATGAAAAACAGACTGCCGTTCGTAGGATCGTCTGCATCTTCGTCATAATCAATGATACTTGGATCTAATACAATATCTTTAGGAAGATTAGCTATAAGATCATCAATGTTGTAATCACTAGAATAATCAACCGCATTCATGAACTTAGTGATATCAGAAAAGCAAGAAAAAGATTTAGGCAAGTATATATCATTCATAACCACAGCAGTGACAAAATTTGCAGCTCTAGCAAATGTTTCAACAGCTGCTGAACTTTCTCCTTTAGATGACGTCTCGTTCGTATACACATCGATAATCTGTCTATGAGCTGTTTCCATCTCAGCTCTTTTTAATCTAGGATAATTCAAAATATCTGGAAACTCTGCAAACTTTATACGTCTCATAATTTATGCTTTACCTCCTGTAATTTTTGCGTACAAATCAACAAAATCAGACTCAAAATTGGATGTGAATCTACGACCATAGACTCGTCTAAAATTACAAGAAGTGTGTATAATACCATATTGAATTTTAGACGGTACGTTCCAATCATGATCTTCAAACCTATCCTTGAATCCTGTTGCGTAAGATTCAAACAATCGGCTCATTTCCATATCAAGAGAGAATCCATACATTGTAATATCTTCTTCGCTAGGCTTAGTCAGCATTCTGTTAAGCTCATAAGGAACAGCATAAGAATTATCATCAGTCAACTGATCGCACCACTTAGTAAAATTAGCAACAAATTTATTCAAATCGCCGTCCTGATAATGTTTTCCGTAAGCATAAGCGATGCTCTGAATATATGTAGGAATCTTAGCGATGTTATAGTGGAAAGACGTCCATCGTCTATCAAATCTACGTTCAAACCAATGTTTGACGAGCTTTACGCACTCGTTGAATTCTTCGTACTTAGGTGTATCTGCGCCTTTAGACAACGCTTTTCCAATGTTGTACAATATGGTTCGCTTACTCATGATAGACCAGTCAAGCTTATCTTTTTGAACAGGTCGTCTTTGATCTTCGGGAATAGCTGCAACAGCGTCAGCTACTCGATCATTGATATCTTGAATAGCAGTAGAAATTTCTTCTGATACTGCTGCAGATTCAGCAAAATCACTGCACACAGAAGCAGACGAACCGTCTATCGCAACAAGTTCGTCTGGTTTCGCTATTTCAGAATGGATAATCTCACTGCACTCAAATTTCGTCTGTTCAACATAGCTATCTTCAAGAAAGCTAGAAACCCAGTTGACGATATCATAACACATATCGAGGATACGTCCATATCGCTCTTTTGTAGGTCTGTATAAATTAGGAGAGCCTTCAGCAACATCTTTGATGTAACTATGTAGCTTAACAATACAATTCTCTGCAGTATATATATCCATATCCAATTCTCCCTGTCTTAAGTATACGCAACTAAAATATCTAAATTACTAGTATTTTCAATCTTTTCAATATACATAACGATCTATATAAACAAGCTCACCCCTTGATTCAAGCTGCATTTCCGAACTTTTATACATTGATCTCACCCCTCAATGTATAAAGCATTTTATCAGCATAATGGAGGCGAACCTCGCGCTGCTGATATCGGATATGCAGCTTGAATCAAGGGGTGAGCTTGAATCGAACTTCCGAGTTATTAACTTAAGATGTTCAACTGTCTGTGATGTTTAACTACATGGATATTATAGTACCTGATGGCTGAGAAGTCAAGCCCTAATTTAAGAAAAATTAAAATAATTTTAATCATATCGTGATGGTATGAGTTCACCGGCGCTTGTAAGGATCAATTCACCTGCGAGCAGGTCAACGGGTAGAATAGGTCAATGTGTAAATTTTGAATAGCAGATATAGAAATAAATTTTGATGCTGATAATAGTCTAGTTTGAAGGCTGGAGGCCTTGAGGAGGGTGGCCGGCTTAATTTACTTTCATTCTTTTTATTTATATTTTATATTATTTTATTTATATCTATGTTATTATTCTAATAACATAGATTTTGTCTAGTTAAATTTTCCGAAAAGTTTCAAGATTGGTCTTCAATATTGTATTTTTTGGTCAAATTCATGAACTGATTCTTTTACCAATTCTATTGATCTTCATGATACTTTAATTTCTACAAAAGATGAAATATTCAACATCAATCTTACAGGTTTTTGAGAAAATTAAATATCTAGTTAAATTTTCCGAAAAGTTTCAAGATTGGCTATCAATATTGTATTTTTGGTCAAATTTGAAAATTGATTCTTTTACCATAATATTATGAAAGTTTTCGTAATATAATTTTTATGTATTTGATTAGATTGTATCTCAACCTTTTTTATTTATGTAAAAGAGATCATATGCAACAATCAAAAATCGTTAAGTAAGATCGTTATAATATGTGATGTATCTACAATTATAAACTTTTAGAATATGAGGTGTTTTAATGAAGTCAGATTTTTGGAGGGTTATTCCTGGACATCCTAGATATGAAATTTCACGAGACGGACAAGTTCGACTACGCAATATTCAGCAGGTAGTAGATGGTGAAGTCATTGGTGAGACTCCATCACGTATTATCTCGTATCATATCAATACAGCTAACAATTTCAGAGAAATCTATATTGATGGATCTACTGCGTATATTCATAGATTGCTAGCTCAAACATTTCTAGAAAATCCTGACGGCCATAAATTTGTAGACTTCAAAGATGGTGATTCATCTAATACTACAGTTGACAATATTCAGTGGTGTAAGCAATCTCCTAATAATGAAGTACCGACATATAAAGGCAAAACTGTTGTCTGTTTAGAGACTGGCGAAAGATATCAGAGCCTGAAGGAGGCTTCTGAGCTTACAGGATATTCTATCTATCGTATAAAGAAATCAATCAATCAGGATGCAGTTATTGACGGTAAACATTACCGGTTCGCAATTAAGGACTGATGTCTAGAACCGGGAGGTTTTACTATGACCGAATCAGAAGCTATCAAGCAAGCAACACTTGACATATATGATAGCCTACCACAGGAAAAATCAAAACGAATACAATGTTTACCTGAACGAGATAAGATTGTAGAACTCAACTACAAATTTTTCGGGTATGTAGCCTCTAAGACGTTTATCAATAATTCATCTGTAACTTACGAAGACAAGCTTCAATCATGTGTATCACATTTTCTAGAATGCTGGTGGTGGTATAAGTGGCAAGGTGATGAAACTCATAAAGGCTACAGATCTGATCTGTCTTTTGCTGTGTTTTTCAAACCTCGACTTGGTGAAAATATTGAGAGAGAATTGAATGAGGTAAAGTATTCAGTTAGGAGATCTCTTTGTATGGAAGCTGGAGAAAAGCTAGGAAAACATTGGGGACAAGTCAGGTATGAAGATCTTTCTAAGATAACATTACCGCCTGACAAGATGAATTCGTTGAAAGCTATATTCGGAACAATGTATTGGGCAGATCTAGAAAGTCATGCGTTATTCATTGAAGCTGAAAAGAAAACTTCCAGCATTCTAGATGAATACACCGATAATTACGATTCTGTAGAAGACTTCTTAATACATGAAATGATAGCTAATGAATCTCCGATATCCGATAAAGAGATGTTAGAGATGTCTATAACGTACTCAATACCTTATGAAGTGTTGAAAGATACATATCCAAAGGCACTAGATAAGTTGTACAAAATGCTCAAGGAGAAACAAGATATCGCTGAAGAATATCAGTCATAAAAATAACCTAGTAGATAAAATTCTACTAGGTTATTTCTTTGTATCAATCAAATTCAAATGCTTCGTAATTATCTACAAGCGTCTTGAAAGATTCACCAGATTCAAGCAACTCTAATGCAAGATTATCTACATCATCTAAGATGATATCATAAGGAGATAGAAACTGAAGAATTACTCTAGGTGTTGTTCTGTGAATATATTCTGCAAGCTCATCTAGGTCAAATAGATCAAGAGCTTCTTCAGGATCTACTAAAGAACTTCCTACAACAATCTCTTCTCCGTCCGTCTGACAGATATACAGAACATCATCAATGATTCTACTTCCATACATGTCATCAATGTTTACTGCATCCCATCCGTTATCTTTGAAGGCCTGCGTAGAAAACTTGTTACCACCTGACTGGGACAATGCTTCAAGTGCATCTTCGGCAGTAACTTGGTAGAATGCTGTTCCACCTGAATAGACGAAATTCTCGTTAGCATTGTCATCTGATCTAATATACGTTCGATTAATTCTCATACTAATCCTCCTCAATACGAAACTACATCAAAATCTTCACCAATCTGCATAGCTGCAACATTTAGTGTTTTCTGATAATTCAGTTCTTCATCATAAGTTAGATTTTTAGGAACTACAATTCCTTTGATACACCCGCTTATATTGATATAAGGCTTATCAGTCCAAATACGCTCTTCAGTTTCATTGAAAACAGATAGCTTTGTAACATACTGACAATCTGACCCTAAGGTTCTTTCATTTAAGAAAATGCCGCCGGCTTTAACATTGTAGATATACTTTTCTACAAGCCGACCATTAGCTGTGCGATACTTACCACCATCCTGAAATACAAGATGCTTTTTCTCGTTGTATTCTTCAGGCTGAGCTAGAATAGCACGTTTGATTGCATCATAGGCTTTTTCGGATATTTTCTGAGCCTTCCAGTTAACAGGTGCTACGACACAGATACCTGTATCATATTTTGCAATGTATTTTACACGGAGCACATTCTTAGAATTTCCAGTAGCTCCTGCACCTGAAAACGAATAAGGTTCAATTCGATATCTGCTAGACAGTTTATCACCATCTAGGATAACGCCCCAGCGCCATCTAGAATTATTTCTAATTGCAGCACTAGTGAGATTTCTAGCTAATGATACATAATTCTGAAGTTTAGAAGTGTTAGGATTCTTCTCCTGTTTATCACTAGAAAGGATTCTTTCTTCTACAAGAATAGTACGAAGCGTAGAGTCATTTGATACAAGATAGCTCACATCGCCTACTTGCTTAGCTGCAATGATGTTCTGCATTCAATTCACCTCTAACCTTCATAAGGATCTTTCCTAGATGATTTTCTCCTTCACCCTTAACTGTTCCCCAGTATCTGTCTCCATGGTTATTTCCTTCTTCTAGATAACTGTCGCCTGTAGCAACTAGTCGAACACGAAGAAAATCATTTCTAGTGAATTTATCTCTGACAATCTGAGTCATAACGTCATCTTTGACAAATTCCCAGTCAGGACGAAGTTTGACCTTCTTACCTCTACGTTTAACTTCAGCACACGTAGGACAAACTTGAAGAATTCTTCGTTCGTTTTCGTCAAGCGTCTTTGCAGCCTGAAAAGCATGCTCAGCAGATGGATAAATTCGTCCATCAATTCCCTTCACTTCAATTCCGTAAAAATTGGACAAAAAGAAATGATCTCCTCTGAATTTGTCAATCTTGTTCATATAATCACTCCTCATACTCTTGTATCATTGATTGGGACTAGTATATTATATGATACTTTTAACGATTTGTCAATAGTCAATTTACAGCATTTCTAAGTTTTCCGCGTTTATTACCTGTCAGCTTAGAATACTGATAATTGTTGCGAATGTATCTCCAGAAATAATGTCCTTTAGAAGGAGCTGAATGCCACCGTCTATACACTCTGACAGGTACATCATAATACAGATAGACATCACCGGGTCCACCGTTTTCTCCCTTGAACTGAACAATAACATCTCCGAAATTATTCTTATCTTTTACATTTATGTTGTATCCCCATATATTTGATGACTTTACTCGGACAATGCCTTTCATCAAATCTCTAGATGTTGTTGAAGCTACTATTGCAGTTCTATAGGAACTATCAATCATGAATGTAGCTTCTATATCATATTTTAACCAACGTTTCATGGTTGAGACCTCCATTTAATTGTACTATAGGCCACTGTATATGGAAGGTTATAAAAACGGCGCAGCGTTTAAGCTGCGCCGTCATATCAATAGATCTTTCCTCCTAGATCTTTATATTTTCGATAAAGTTCACCGGCAATGTCCGGGCTCAACTTAATTACCTTGAAGGGTTGTTTAGAATGATCCTTAGTAGCTGTAGAAGGAGATAGTTCTAGATCACTAAGATACTGAATATCCGTATACATATCAAAATCTTTGAATCCTAATTGATCAGCTTGAGCAAGTGTACCTGAAACTACAATTGTATCAATATTTGCCCACAATGCTGCACTCATGCACATAGGGCACGGACTTCCTGTAGCGTATAAAACACATCCAGATAGGTCATACGTGCCAAGGATTTTGCAAGCATGTCGAATTGCACTGATTTCAGCATGCGCAGTAGGATCGTTGTTTTCTACTACATGATTGCATTCAATGCAAATTATTTTACCGTCTTTAACAATAGCTGCACCAAACGGACCTCCACCATTGTTAGACATGTTATACTGTGCAAGCTGCGAACACATATACATGATTTCAATATGTTTAGGATCACAAGAAATATTGTTGGACATTATTCTTCTACCTCCTCAATTTTACATTTACCTGTAATATTCACACAATTCATCAGCAACTTTTCAAGGGCTGCAGATGCTCTATTGTAAGAGCTATATCGCTTAGCGTCTTTCAAGTCTTCTGTCAATGTTGCATATTTTTCGTTCTGAACGATATATGATCCACCGACGATGTAATCTGGTCTAATTCTATCGTACATTGCAATGATGTATTTCAATTGATACACCTCCGAATTCAAAATTATAGACACACTAATGAAAGTGTGTCTATAATAACGATCTTACTTAATCAATGAGTAGAACTCTGATCTCAAATCTGAATCCGTCTGGAATCTTCCTCGAAGTGTTGCAGTTCTTGTAATTGCTTCCCGAGACTTGATACCTCTTGCAGTCATGCAACCATGCTTGCCTTGAATAACAACAATGATATCGCTAGTCCCTAGAATCATAGAAAGAATATCTGCAATGTCAGATCCAATCCGTTCCTGAAGCTGCAGTCGTTTACCTACCATATCGGCAATTCTAGCAAGTTTGCTGAGACCGATAACTTTGCCATTCGGAATGTATCCGATAGCTACCGACATATCATACATCAGCATAAGATGATGTTCGCAGAAACTATGAATAGGAATATTGCTTTCAACTACAAGATCACCAGTTTCTACATCTTCAAAACAGGTGTCAAACATATCTGCAATTTCCGCATTAGTATACAGCATACCTTCAAAGAGTTCATTGCACATTCTAGCTACTCTTTCAGGGGTTTTCTGTAATCCTTCTCTATAAGGATTATCGCCAAGTGCAATTAAGAAATCTTTGGTCAGCTCTTCGATCTTTTCAGTATCAATTGTTTTCATTTTATACACCTCTAGCATCTGGGTCATATATGTACTTATGTATTTGCAACTGAACTTTGCAGCCGTCTAGATGGTTTTTAATCATAAAGTTCACAATGTTCTTACCGTCATATCCGAATACAGGACTGAAGTATACTTGAGCCTTAGGATTGTACTTCTTAAGAACATCTAGAGCTGTATTCAGATCCTGATCACTTCCGACTACAAATTTCAATACGTCTTTCTCACGAAGTGTAGAAAACGCTCTAGGATTCATCATGTCCTCACAACCGCTAGAAGGGCATTTGTAATCCACTGTGAACCATACATTTTTGCACAGATGGTATTTTGATGGATCTACTGTTCCATTAGTTTCTACGTTTACATCGAACATATCACAATTACTCAGTTCTGCAATTAGAGTAGCTACATCTGGATGAACTAGAGGCTCACCTCCAGTAAGTGTAATTGCAGGATGCGCAAGCTCAATGCATCTTTTAAGAATATCATCTGCAGACATAGTTTGTGCATTGTTTACGTCAAATGCATATGAAGAATCGCAGTAGCTACACCTGAGGTTACATCCAGCGAGACGGATGAAGGTAGCAGGCTTTCCAGCCCGCTTACCTTCGCCTTCGATACTTTCAAACAATTCAACAACTCTCATGTTTAATCCTCCTGATATGTTGCGATATTATTCTCAGTTTCTCTAACAGAAACGCGTCTAACAAACAACTCAGGATCAACCATTGTGAGTTCATGTTTGATAATATCTGTAAACTCTTTTGCCATGTTTTCAGCTGTAGGATTTTCAGCAGAAACAATTACCTTAGCACAATTCTGCATAGCATATGGAACCAACGGATCGTCTTTCTGAAGAATCCATGCATGGTCGTAGAACTTTTCAATCTTATCATGCAGAAGTTCTTTCAGCTTCTTGAAATCAACAACCATACCTGCGTCATTGAGTTCCATTCGACCAATAAGCACTCGCACCTGATAAGAGTGTCCATGGACGTTGAGTCTGCAAGCTTCAGAATATGTATTCACATTATACAGTCTGTGAGCTGCTTCAAATGTAAAAGCTGTTTCAACAAGATACATACAATTCTCCTCAGTCTTCATATTCAATCGGATCCTCTACACCATTAGCTTTGAAAGCTGCAAGCCGATCAAGACAGGTTCCGCATTTGCCGCAGGCCTTATCTCCTCCGCAGTAACAACTCCAAGTTCTACTGTAGGGTACACCAAGCTTCAAGCCTGTTGCAATGACCTCAGCTTTAGTCATATTTACAAGCGGAGCTACTACACGTACCTTACCATATGTTCCGATAACAATGGCAGTATTCATTGCAGATGTAAATTCCTCACTGCAATCTGCATAAGCTCTACCTGCTGCGTCGTCAGCATGTGCTCCAAGATAAATATCTACATTGTCGTCAGGATAAATAGACTGAGCCAGAGCTGCTACAGATGCAAGCATCAGACCGTTTCTAAAGGGTACATAGGTGGAAACCTTGCCCTCACCATTTTTAGCAATCTGATCCGCATAACTCATCATAGGAATGTCCTCAGTACTATCTGCCATAAGAGAGCAGTTACTATACTGAAGTACATTAGACAGGTCTAGAACATAATGCTTCACATTGTAGTATTCAGCTACCTGTTCAGCGCATTTCAGCTCCTTAACATGCTTCTGTCCATAGTTTACAGATACTGTGCTAACATTTTCGTTTCCATGTTTGCTGACTGCAATACCTACACAAGTAGAAGAATCAGCTCCACCAGAATTAAGTACAAGTGCTTTGTTGCTCATAATAATTTGTCCTCCTTATTAGATATCATATCTTGTAGTTCTGTTGCTAGCATCTCGAAGTGCATCTAGCATTCGAGTTTCTGCAAACTTTTCAAATTTGAAATCAGGATTTGCATAATTTACAAAAGGAAAGATTGAAATTCCACCCCGAGGTGAGAAAATACCTCGTACCTCAATGTATTTGGGGTCCATGAGACGGATCAGGTCCTTCATGATGATGTTCATGCAGTCCTCGTGGAAATCGCCGTGGTTCCGGAAGGAGAACAGGTAGAGCTTCAGGGATTTGCTCTCTACCATGCGCTCATTTGGAATATAGCTAATTATTACTTTTGCAAAGTCCGGCTGACCGGTTTTCGGGCAGTTATGAACGATGACTCCGTTAGCAAAGAAACAATGAGTATCTTCAACCTCCATGTTGTATACATCACAATTACCTGCAGGTTCAACTGACACTATTTTATGATTAAGCGGAGGTAGATTAGATGAATTTCTTCTAATTCTAGCTTGATTTGATTCTGTGATTGCAATGTTGTTTTCTTTTAGAATTTCAGAAATTCGAGTTCCATGAAGCTGAAAGTAATCACTGAGCTCTTTGATAAGATATCCTTCAAGATATAATTTGCAGATTTCGTTGTTTCGTTCGATGATTTCAGGCGTTCTGTTTCGTAGTAGCAGACTTTCACGTTGCGGACGTAGTGTAACTACATCTTTCAACCGTGAACGTATAGTACTTGTGTCACAATCAAACATTCGCGCAAGAGAAGCGATAGATTCACCAGAGTTGTATAATTCAACTAATTCTGAAACATCTAGCAGTTCATCATATCCATATTGTTTTGATCTATGTAAATGCTGATGCTCCGAAGGAGTAAGATTAGCTAGATTTTCAGGACGGTTGTCAAAATGATTTCCATTGATGTGATGAATTTCGTTTCCTTCAATTGCAGACTCACCGTAGATTGCAGCTGCAATCGCTCGATGTCTATTAGTGCTTCCTCGCATATAATCATTACCAGGAACATGCTGATTGTAGATGAGTCGCATATCAGCAGTCAAATCTTCCGCTTTTACCCATTTAGCTCCTTTGAATCCTTGCTTAACTAAAAACAAATGATCGGGTGTGCATGTAATTGAAGACATTTTCCAGTCATCTGTCAGTCGATTATAATGCGCCATATTTACTCGAACAACAGGCCTAGCAGTTCCTGTGCATCTTACATCTGTATATTTTTTAACTACAGGAGAAAGTGTATTAGGATCTACAGAAAATACATATCCTTCAGTTCCTACAAGATCTCTAATAGGAACACCTTGAGGATACAGATTTTCGTCTCTAGCAACATCTACTAAGGTATCTCCTGACAAACACTTGCTTGTGAATTCATATGCATCAAAAGTAACAACATAGTCATTGTTAGGATGCTTGTTTACAAACGTCTCGAGGACTAACGGATCATAGTCATCTGAATACTTAGTATTCTGGTTACCTAGTAAACTTACTCCTGCAAGTTCTTCGGAAGTTCTTGCAACATTGCTCATTCTATAGCCTCCATTACCATACAAAGTTAGATTTGATCATTTCGCCATTATCAATAACTACATCTTGACCAGTCATGCTATTCTGCATAACTGCAATGAAATAGATCCACTGTGCAATCTCAGCAGCAGTCGCCCATTTCTTCAACGGAGTAAGCTTCATGATCTCAGACCATTTAGCTTTATCTGACATTACAGGCTGGTTAAGGGTAGTGATTACACCACCGGGAGATACACTGTTTGCAGTAGCACCGTATACTGAAAGTCTATCTGCAAGGTTCTTAGTGTAAGTTAGCAGGCCGCCTTTACTGGATGCGTAATAGGGGAATTCTGCACCTGTATGAGCACTAGTAGAAGATACGTTTACAACTGCTTTGATAGACGGCTGAAATGCTAGCTTTTCTGTTAAATCAATTGTAGCTTTGAGGTTGATTGCAATGTCATCATAAGAATCCTGAACACCTGCATTGTTGATAATGTATCCAAGTTCCGGAATTTCGGGAAGATGTTCTGTATCAAGGATATCCATTTTATAATGATGGTAATTAGGGTTGTGGATAACAGTATCTAAAAGGTCAATTCCATGAACGGTAAAACCCATAGCTAAGAAAAGCCTAGCGGTAGCTTCACCAATACCCGAACTAGTACCTGTAATCAATGCAACTTTGTTTTCAGATGCATTGAAACTAGTAGTTGCTTCATTGAGATCTCTTGAAAAATTTGTATGTGTAATCAACACACTGTCTCCTTTCTGTTTTCCAGGTACTCTTTACCTACTCCGTTAGCATCCCACTTCTTGCATACTTTATATCCAATAGGGCTAAAGATAACTTCAGATAAAAGCTCTGCAATAGCTCCGCATAGAGAGCACATCACACACTGTGTCCAGTTCCATCCGAAGAAAACCATACTAACCATTGTAGCAAAGATAAAGTTATCTACAAACTGTCCAATTCCGGTAGATACATAAGATCTAATTGCATAATGAGAAAACTTATCTTTGTTGAATACCTTTCCTACACCTGCGTTTAGAACTGCATTTACAATAGAAGCTACACTGAATGCTACCATAGAACCAAGAAGTACGTACCAAGTACCACCAATAGTATTGTTAATAGCTTCGTTTGCAATTTCGTTTTCATATGTATAGTATGCTGCCCAATTATTTCCAATATGTGCTACAATAAAGAAGAATACACAAGTAATCAGGTTGATTCCTACACAGAAAAGCGAAAGTTTAATCGCAGGCTTTGCTCCAAAACGTTTTGTCAGCATGTCCATGCAAAGGAAACTCAACCAAGACAGAAGAAATCCACAATCAAGTCCCAAATACTTCACATTCAAAAGCTCTTTAGATGCAAAGAGATTCATAAGAATGACGGACATAGCAAAAAAGATCATCGTTACAGCTGGAGCATTTCTAAGCAATAGCTTATAATCTGCAATCTCAGCTTTGATGATCTTTCTAAGTTTGTTCATTATTATCGACTCCTTATTATTTTTGTTTTACCTGTGGGTGTCAAAGGCTGATACAAAACACAGGCGATATATTTTTAACTGCAGCAGATTTATACGTCTATCCTCCTTTGTTTGAATTTCTGCAGGTAAATTATCTTCACATACTTTAACGATTCAAGGTTGATTGTTTTATCTTCAATTGAAGTTCGCACCACTTAATTCCTGTCAATGTTATTTCGGGATTTTTAGACCACCACCCATTCTTAGACATTATAGCAGATATTGATCTAGATATAGGGTACAAGTTATTCAGATCGAAGTTAGCTCTATCACAGTCTAGAAAACATACCATTGCATTTTCAGGAATTGGTCCATATGCATCTTCATATATTTTCTGCTGAAGTGGAATCCAGTATGGTTTAGCATATCCAGATATACAAGCTGAACCATCAATTTCTTTCACTTTCACGTATGTTCCTGTTTGACTAGTTCTTACAGTTCCAATCGGTAACTGTTCTTTTCTTTTGTTGCCATATTTAGAGGAGTTATGCATTCCTGTAAGTTTAAGTCGTTTGCTGCATTTATCTGATATCATGCCTACATTTCTATCTGTATGAAACGTACTGTTGAACAATTTTGTCAAATTCTCATAGGATTTGCATTTATGAAAATTAGCTATTAACCAATTTTCTTGTTCCTTTGTAAAATAAGTATGAGTTGTCATATCATTTTCTCAATTTTACTGTTTTGAAGTTTTCCTTCATTCAACAGCTTTTCAGCTCTGAGGACAACGTCTGCGTTGTTAATCATCTGTTTAGCTATAGAGCTTATTGCTTGAGATGATTGCAGAATGCTTGATTTTTCGGAGGACGTTAATGTGTCATCGGTCAACCGATTTATTTGATTTCCTAAAACATCTTGTAATTCTAAAAGTGTCATATAGTCTACCTCCTGACTTATTCAGCTGTTTCGTACTCAATCATGTATGGAGAATATACTACAATATTCTTAAACATGTTAGGATAATCCTGAACACCGTTCTGCAACTTAGCGTCAGCATTCTTGTAGCATCGAATAGCAGCATTTACAGCTTTGAGCGTACGGTATACCGTGTCATAAGTGTGTGGATATTTCAAGTCAACCACATATCCGCCTTTACGAATGTAGTGTTCTGAAAGTTTTTCATTGTGATCATTCATAACTTCTACATGAATGACATATCCGGATCTTTTCATATCGGAATCTCCTTAGTACATGAAAATGGATTTAGACGTCACTTTGATGTAGATTGGAATGATTCCAAACAGAAAATTCCTTTGTAGAAATAATCGCGGACGCCTTTACGCTTAGACCACTGCCGTTCAATAATCATTGATTAAACCCCCTTGTTGTCCCATATAACGATACAAGGACTTAAATGTCCCTGTATTCAATCTCGAAGGGCTCGAAAATTTCATGTGAGCTATTATGTTTATCTGCGTATCTGTCCGACTCTCGTTTCATTCGAGTGATTGCAGTTTTGCAGCCTCTCAATGTAGCATATACATCTACATTGTAAAATTTATCGGAAGGGTTTACAATGTATCCTTTCTTATTGATATAATGAGTCTCTCCTGCATGCGGAAATTCTGTGTATTCCGAACGAATAATATATCCTATCTTTGTCATGATGCAAACCTCCTTATTTAGTGAGTGTTTCTCCACGTAGCATCATTACGAACTTGGCCGCCCCAAACATGAAATCCTGGAAACGACAGATAAGAGGAATCGCACTTCATCTGCAACGGAGCACAGAAGTATTCACAATCTGTGCACGCGGAACACTGCTTGCAGCTGCCATCTTGAATATGCATGCATTTGCATGTACCATTATCATAGAACTTGTTGTGATTAGACATATCAGCTACCTCCGTGTGTTATTATTGATTGGTACAAGTATATTATATGATACTTTTAACGATTTGTCAATACCAAATTTAAGAAAATTTCAAAAAAAATATCCGCCCGAAGGCGGATATCTTAAATCAATTGATGTTAACTACTTGAAGTGTAAGTGCAACTGTCGGCTTATTTTCAAAACATGTAAATGTAATGTTACCTGAGCCTGTTTCCGCTTTGCTTACATAATTCCAAGAAATCTTCTCATTGATAGCAGTACTACTTGCAGAACTGAATACAGGGCTGATAAACGGAGTCATAGTAGCTGTAATTCCTGAAACAGTTACTACTTGAGTATATGGACCTGAGCCTGTCCAGCCTGTTGTAGTTAATGTAATTGAAGAAACAGATCGTTCAGTCTTCTTGTTTAGACCCGCAGTTACTACTTTGTTCTGAACAGGATTAGCTGAAGTAGTTGACAGCGAGCTATCTACAGCTACATCAGCAACGTTAGGGTCAATATAATTTAGACTCTTCCAGTCTGTACCATCGCCTAGACCTGCTTTTAGACGTACTGTGCCTCCGTTTTCTTTAGACACATATTCAAGTCCTAGCTGACCATAGGAAAGTTTGGTATCGTCTGTTCCAGCATTCCAAGCGGATGTGGAACCTCTTTTTAATTTTATCTTAGGATCTGCCAATTTCAACAACTCCTTAGTTAGCAATTATAGATTGATTAAATGAAAGGTTCAATACAAGTACAGAAATTGACCATAGAACTTACGAATTCTTTTGTTAAGCTTGTTAAGTATATCATCTCTTACATATTTCATGTCCTGAGTAGATTCAGGTGAATATAGATAGTATCCTAAAGTTCGTTGATTCGGATCTAGTTCAATCATGTCTACACGAACTTTATTGTTGTAGGTGGTTATGTCAATTTCTATCTTTATTTCATTAAGTTCAAAATCTGACTGATCTACTTTATTAGGATCATCTTGGAAATACATAAGAAACGTAACTATTGATTTATTCGGTTCAGTTCTATAGCTTACAGCTCCATCTATATCATAATATAGATATTTTCCAATGCGATTGATTTGTTGATTTATTTTCATATAAATCACTCCACAAACGAAGTATTGAGATCACTTACATGCTCCCAAGCGGTTTTACAGTTAAGTTCAGAAAATGATAGAGCTCCTTGATAATTCGTGCTATTTATGAAAGATCCACCCCACGGATTGGAATTGCCGGAACCATTTATCATTTTACCAATGATTAACCCCCAACTAGGTTGAGTCATATCTTCAATTGGCGTATACTGATTAAGGTCAAATAACGCGCTCACCGTGAAGAAATATGTTGTAGGAATTGCGGTTGATGTTGTAACAATGGTTCGTCCAGGGCTCTGGAAAAGGAATGACTTTGGCGGAGTATCTTTGTCATAGAATCTAGACGATTTCATACGGTTGTATATAGTATACAGAGCTTGTTTAGGAGATATTCCGGTAGCTTCATCAATATCCTTGCTCACCTTAAACATTTGATACCAGTCTGTTCCGTTTACTCCTAGTGTATTTGAACCTGAAACACAAAGTAGATTTGCAAATGTATTTACATCACCTATGAGTGTGCCGTCTGTTCTTGACACCTGATACGTGAATATATCTAGTTTAATTTCATTAAACAGATGTTTCTTATATGTAGCTGAGTTGCTATCCTCACCTGCATTGTATGGTGTAATACCTACGGATGAAACCATGAAGTTGGGTAGCTGTCCTGAATATTGCACAACATCAATGTTGCCAGACGTGTCTTTTTTGATAACATACGGAGTATCAGATGCACTGATAGTGTCTAACGAATTTCCAAAGGAATTTAATCTTGACGTAAGCGGGCGCATTGTAGCATCATGCGCCAATGAAGCCATCAAGTGTTCCCAAGTGATGCCGTTGTGACAATCAATGTAAGTTGACGAACCTGATAAACTTAAATCAGTTCCATCCATATTTGTAAGCGATATAGTTTTAGTAGCTACGCCATTCAATGTATGATTAACTGTATAGTTATTTACTTTAACACTTGGAGTATCAAAAACAACTCCAGGGTTCCTCTTGTTAGCTGCTCGTAGTTTAAGTGTTTCGTCATGCTTTGACAAACTAGATCCACCGTCGTTAGAACAGTGAATTACATAATCAGATGTCTCAGTAGTATCTAGAGAATCATACGAATTGCTAATGTCTAGTAGGAATTGAGATAGCGGGTCAATTGTCTTATTTAGACTAACAGACTCCAGAAGTGAATCCCATGTGATTCCTTTGTGACAATCAATATGACCAGCTCCACCATCTGTAGCTAAATCATTGCCATCCTGATCCGTCAACGGGACTGTCTTAGCTATTTTAGTACCAGACTGAATATTGAGATTCATGATGTTGTTCTTATCAGATACCCAGTTAGCAGCAATAGGAATCAGGTGATTAGTAACAGGGTTTCTCTGATATAGCTGCCTATCAGGATTACTAGCTACAAAAGAGAAATTCTCAGGAGTTTTGATTTCAAAGTTATTTGCAATGCTGTCAGCGTCTGCATCGTTAGAAGACGGATCTAATGTAGTCTCAGCTTCAAATAGCTTCACAGTGCCGGGAGCTACAATATCGATAGGATACAGATAATCTTGCCCCGAATATCTTATGTCGGATATGTAGAGTGCAGGATTCATGCTGCTATCTCTAGAGTAGGCAGTCAGCACGCTAGCTCCTTTATAAGGGAATCTAGTTACATCTATACGTACTCTAGTATCTTGATGATTGTTGAAATATCTCCATGACACATCCTCTAGATCAATTACAGGTGTAGTGTCTATGTATCTAGGTGCATTAGTTCCGATAGCTCGTTCATATTCAGGATTCAATATTGTGCTAACTGCTTCGTTAGGCACTGTCAGGATTATTTTAGATGCCCACGGAAATACTGCAGGGCCTAAAAAGTCTCCATCTTCGGGCGCATGCGTTTCATCAGCGCCGTCTATGCCAGAAACTCCTGATACTACTCCACGAAGCGTAAATCCTGTAATAAGCATCCAGAATTCTTCTCTAATAGGCCCATTGATCAAGAACCTCAGTACAGGAGCTTTTGACATATTAGGAGCTAGAATAACTGAAGGTGTACCAGAATCTGATTTATTCCAAGTTCCAGGTTGAATTGCAACGCCATCTACTACATTCAGGTAAGATGCCATTCTAGCAACTTCTAGTTGGTTAGTTTCAGTTTCTATATCTGTCCATACCGGAACAGTTTCGTCGCTTACAACATTGCTGTCAGTTGCAGGATGCTTGATAGAATTGTTAGGAATAAGCGGTCCGTAATCTGTAATCTTACCTGCAAATCTAGTTCCTTCAATAAGTTCTGCATCTCCTCTGAAATATGAAGCAATCAAAGTATTTGCAGCACACAGTCGGGAATTTTCAGGTAGATAGAATTCTACAATTTCAGGGTCAGGTTTGGATACAGCTGTAGCTTGAGGCATTACAGACATTCTCCATTTAATCAGAACAGAGGATCCATTGGCAATGGTAGAAGCAAGCCATTCCCTTTCTGATGCAGGCTCTTTATCAGGATCTTCTGCAAGAGTTTCCTTAACATATATTTCATATGCAGATAGGCCTACTACACGTCCTTCATTCCAAAGTTGCTTCATATAAACACCTCATATCAAGGATATTAAATAAAATAGGGCTAGATAAGTTATCTAGCCCTAATATAGAAGGTATTGACTTATTTTGTGTTAGTCGTACAGACCTGCGCGATCGTTGAATACTAGAATACGTACAGCGTCTTCAGACATGTTGATAACTCTGTCCTCGCCTTCGCCCTCGTATCCTACAAGGACACCCTTTTCTACAAGCTTATCGAGAGTCTTGCGATAGATGCTAGAAGTTACATCACTGATCTTGGTATACCACTGGCAAGCAGGACGAATATGACCTTCAGCGTCTAGCTTTAGAGTGGTGTTGGTCTTCATGCTACCGTCACTTCCTAGATAATAGTATTCGTTCTTGTAAAGCAGCCAAGAATCAGAAAGCATATAGCCCTCGCTGTCGAAGTAGTACCACTTGTTATTGATGTACTCCCAACCACTAGTGGTGTAAGAACCATCTTCGTGTACATACCACCAGCCTTTGGAATTCTTCTTCCAACCAGCTGTAACAGTAGTCTTACCATTCCAAATAGCATCGCTTACAAGATAGTTAGCATCAAACTTACCGCTAGCATTGGTAAAAGTAGCGGAGCTTGTATATTGCCACATATCATAACCGGTGAACTTAGGATTGCTACCATAAGTTGCAAACCAAGTAGAATACTTACCAATCTGGTTCATATCTACATATCTGCTGTAATAATCACCATTGAAATATGTGCCAGGAGTATACCCTGCATTCTTAATAGTTTCACAGAATGCAACTGTGAAGCTGTTAAACTGTGCCTTACCAAGCGTCACGCCTTGACGCTTAGCATAGGAAACAGTATCATACTCAAAATCGTAATATACCGGAAGACTGATTTTGTCTTTATACTGCTTCAGCAAACTGATGACATAATTGGCCTCATTTTTAGCACCCGCTTCAGATAAAGCGTAGCTGAAATGGTAGATACCAATCTTCATACCAGCTGCTAGAGCACCCTTGATGTTATTCTCAAACTGAGTATCTTTGTGACTGGTACCATAGCCATCACGAACGATGACAAACTGCACACCTGCAGCCTTTAGAGCGTTGAAGTTAACTACGCCATTCCACTCGGAAAGATCTACACCTAAAATCTTAGTCATGTCAATCACGCCTCCTGCTCCTTGCGCCATTCATCAAGATACTTCTCACGAATAGCTGCAATTTCGTCAACTGTCTTGCCAGTAACTGCTTTGATAGTTTCAACGTCTACATCGTTATTGAGTGCATAAAGTACCTGAGCAGTGATTTCATCCATCATTAACCCTCCGAATCGTTATTGTTAGTGTTGTTAGATAGCTGCTTTCCAATCTGGTTAATACCTGTAGCAGAAAGCCCAGAAGCTAGACCTACTAGCGCAGCAGTAATCGGATCAGATGCAGGAAATCCAGGTACACAATACATACCTAGAATACCTAGTACAATACCTACTCCACCGCAGATAACAGGAATCCACTTGTTATCTAGTTTAGTAAGTTTAGCTACATAGCCTACAGCGTAGCAAAGAGCTGTAATTGCAGCTACTCTTGTTCCAAGATCCATTAAGAATCAACCTCCTTATATGGTTGAAAATAAACAAGGTTACGAAGGAGATTTTATCATGGACAACAATTTTCAGAATGTAGACATTACGTACACCGCTGATGATGCACATATTCAGCCTGCAATTACAACTGTAGACATTGCAACTAGTCAAGATGTAGAAACTGCATCAGTCAATCTGACTAAGGTAATCAGAGATTGTAATACAGATACTCTGTCCACTTTGAAATTCAGACTCAATCACATTGACGCCTGCCTTAATCGAGAATTGAATGATATTGAATCTAGAATGAATGCTATAGACAATCACCTGAGATTTCAGGATAATGATTATGATGTGCTGCTTAAGCAGGTGAAAGAATTAAGAGATGACGTCCGAACCGCATTCAGACTTCAGGTCAAGTTCATGATGTACTCGCTTGCAGGTGTATTTGGAGCAATTGCTATTGCAGCATTTACTGTTATTCAGTTACTTGGAGGTTAATTATGAAAGCTGCTGTATATGATTGTGACAATATTGCTAAAATCGTAGAACTTCCAGATATTGATCAGATAAAATGGATATCTGTAGCTATAATCACCGGTGATGAGGTAGTAACATTCCAACTTGAGAACGATGCGCCGATATACGTAGATGCCTGTAACAGCCGAAGATTAGTTAACTACATGGATTATAATTATGTAGTAGAGGGCGAAGATGAAATTCATAGATGGTTGAATTATGTACCTCCACTAACTTGCAGATGCGTAGCATACGATAGATACTACAAATTTTTAGATGATGACTAACACAAAACAGCAGCAGAAATATCTGCTGCTGTAATCATGCTATGATGCTCAGTCTAGCGCACCGTCATCTATTGTCATGCTGTCAATGTATGCCTTCACTACATTATTCTGAACAGGGTTTGTAGAAGATGCAGACATAGCTGAATCAACAGTTGTGTTTTTCAACCCGTCTAGTTTAGACTTGTCAGTTGATGACATCAGACCGTTTGCCGTTGTAGTTGCTACGCTGGTGCTTGCTTTACCCTGTAAAGCTGTATATACAGCTTTATTCTGCACAGGGTTAGCAGACGTGCTAGATAGTGCAGAATCTACTGTTGTCTTATTAGCACCTTCTGCAATTCCGTCTAACTTAGACTTATCTGCAGCAGCCATAAGACCATTAGCAGCTGTGGTAGCTGTACTAGTTCCTGCTTTATTATTTAGCTGTGTCTGAATATTGGATGTAACACCGCTCAGATATCCAATTTCAGTAGACGTGGTAGTAGATTCAGCTAGCTTGCCGGATCCGTTAGATACTACAGCTCTATTTGCTGCAAGGTTATCATTGATAACTGTGCTTGCAGCACCTGAAACTTTTGTAGCATCATCTACATACTTCTTATTTGCGGCATGATTGTCAGATGTAGGAGTAGGTACAAGAGCAGTCTTGCCATCTGAAAATCCTAGGTTACCTGTCATAGTATCTCCAGCTTTAGATATTTTACTTGTATCAGTTAACTGGACTCTACTAGAATATGTATCGTCAAGATATACATTACCAGTATCGGTTTCTACTAGAAGCGTGCCAGGGACTTTCTGCGAGGGGATAGATGCAGCTAACCCTCGTCTAAATTGGACCTTTTCATTTGCCATTTATCTGTCCCCCTCAAGTTAGGATAATGGGTGCGCTTTCGCGCACCCATATTTGTTATGATTAGAATGTGCCCCACTTAAGAGCAGAGTTTGTCAGCTCATCCTTAGTGGCGTAAGTAGTAGAAATGACATTACCTGCACCATCCTGATCAGCCTTAGTTGCATGAGCAACGGTAAGGGTTACAGATACATCCTTGGAGCCATCGAACTCAATAGAGCCAGTTGCGTCGTCACCAGCGAAGGTGATAGTACGAGCGGTAGTCAGCTTTGCAGCGCTAGCAACATTCTTGTTAGCATCTGCAGTGTTGTCTACATTTGCAAGACCTACGTCAGACTTAGCGAGAGAACGGTTGACCCACTTGGTGCCATTGTACATCAGGCCTTGGCCGTTTGTAGGGCTAGAAATGGTGGTATCCGTCAAGTCTGCAAGCGTATCAGGACCAACATCAATTGTGATGTCCTTAGAGCCGTCAAAGGCTACACCGTTGATGTTTACGGAAGTCTTCAGCTTATCAGCTGTACCAGCGTTGCCGGTGATATCAGTAATGGTAACATTACCGCTCAGCGCCTGGCCGTTGACGGTAGTAGTCTTGTCAACCTTCTTATCGAG
Organism: Bacteroidaceae bacterium; assembly: GCA_963660215.1. Taxonomy (GTDB): domain Bacteria; phylum Bacteroidota; class Bacteroidia; order Bacteroidales; family Bacteroidaceae; genus Prevotella. The sequence continues at coordinate 104,495 of CAVKXW010000001.1, forward strand.
GCCCTCAGTCAGCTCAGTCTTAGTAGCAAGGGAGCTATGATCGACTTCGCCGAACTTACCAGCCATCTCATAAGCTGTGCCAGTCCAGAAATACTCTACAAAAGCATTGTCGTCAGATGCATCAGGATTCTTAACCAGGTAGAATACACCAGCTGTGCCAGTTTTGTGAGCTGCCTCCAGAGCTGCTAGGCTATCATAACCTGCGCCACCGTTAGAATCAATCTCGAAAGAGGTGATCTTGCCGACAGCGTCAGTCAGCTCCTGTTTGGTAGCAAATGTCTCGCCCTTTGTAAGGGTCAGAGCGTGACCAGCAGCATCAAACTCAGCAGCTGTAATTGCATTGCCATCGCCAGCAACAGTTACAGAGTTCTTAATATCTGCAGGCTTCTCAGGAAGTGTAATGGTTACATCCTCAGCAGCAGTAACAAAACCACGATCATCAACAGTGACCTTAGGAATCTTGATAGATCCACCGAAGTCTACTGCGCCAGCAGTGTTAGAACCGAATACGCCGCCAGTAATAGTAGCAGGCAGCTTTGCAATCATCTCCCAGCTAGCGCCGTCCTTGCTGAAGTACAGTGTACGAGCTGTGCCATTCTCAAGAACAAACAGAGAGTCAGGAGGCAGGAATGTAGCAGGCAGCTGAGTACCATGCTGAACAGGGCGAGTATACTCAGTCTCACCTACGAACAGGCGCTGCTCATCGGTAGTAAAATATACGGTATTTAGATCTTTACTAAGTGCATCGTACTTAGCTTGAAGACCATACTTGAAATTCAGAATACCATTAGTTGCAGGCATACTTAATCTCTCCTTTGAATTTTGAAATATATTAGCCCTGTGGGTGAAATTTATCACCCACAGGATCTATACTGATTAGATAGCTGTCCACTCTAGAGCACTAGAAATAGCAGCTTGAACAGCGGCCTCGGTAGCTACTGTCTTGTCGTCGGTGGTTTCTGCAAGAGTTGCGCCACCAACAGCCACACCGGAATCGCTGAGGGTACCTACATCACCGAATAGAACAATGTTGTCCTTTACACCGTTGATGACAGAATACTTCTTAGCTAAAGCATCGTAGATGACCTTGTTTGCTGCGATCTCTGTAGTAGAATCTGTCAGATCACCAGATGCTTGAATACCATAGCCGCTTTCGGTAACAGTACCGTCTGTGTTGCTGATAAGAAGCTTCTGACCGACAGCATTGCTAAGCTTGTCAAGCTTACCGGAAATGTCTACCAGGAATCCAGCATCGCTATAGGTAAGAGCGTTACCGCTCTTAGGATCAATGATAAGCTGAGCAGAAACCTTGTTACCATCAATAGTAACTACTAAGTTCTTGTTTTCGTTATCAGCTTCATAGATATTTCTGATAGCTTCTGCGGGGATGATGACAGGGTCATCTTGGTTGTCAATGGTAAGAACAATGACATTATGGTGAGTCGGGTCATCCTCAGGATAATCCTCGTAGAACTTACCAGCAGTGACAAACTTGTCCTTGGGAATGTTTACAACCAGAGCATCTTGACCGTATCTAGGAATTGTGATTGTAAGGGTAGATGCATCATAGGTAGGATTATGAGCTACACCTGTAAGAGTAGCTGCATCGCCATCTCCAACCTTAACAGTACCTTCAGTAGCATCAAATGTAGCATCTAGTGAAATACCTTCTACAGCTGTTTGAATACCGGACTTGATGAGACCAATAGTAGCTAGCTTGGTAGAATCTGCACTAGCCCAGTTTGCACCATCTGTAAGGTACCCAGGTGTTAGAACAATCCAGTTAGAACCATCTACAGTGATCTTAGCTTCAAATGTAGAAGAATCTACATAGAGCTTATCCATGATAGCTTGATTTATATCGGGAATAGTGCTAGTTACGATGACACTCTGTGTCATGTCAGCAGAACCCTTGTAGATCTTATGAGAATCTGTTGCGAAGTACAGCGTATTCTCATCTGCAGGATTTAGTGCGTCATAATCGGACTGAGTAATAGCATAGAATAGAACCTTGTTAGTGGTTCCAGACCATACTGTATCATTCTGAGCAGCGGACTCGACCCAGTTAGAAATGCTGGAAGCATCTCCACCCTTGAAAATCCATACTGTATGACTATCAGCACGGTAAACCTGCTGGCCAGCTTCAATATCCTTCAGAGCTAGCATTGCTGCTTCGTCATCCACAAACAGCATAGGAGCAGAAGAAGTAGATCCAATCTCCACTAGATCTCCCTTAGTATTTGTAATCTGATAAGCTGTAGCAGTGCTATTAGCTTCATCTACTACCGAAATGAACTGACCTACATATGCTATAGGGCTAGTAGTTGCATAAGTAGTAGCTTCTGCTAGACTATAGAATACGGAGTACCGTTCAATAGGACCAGCATACTGACGGCTAATCTGAAGCGGGAACTCCATGTAGGAGTTTTCTTTATTGATTACAGCCATTTTAGTTCACTCCTTTCATTAGCCTAATGTAAATGCAAGAACAGCGTCCTGAGCATAAGGAACTGCCGGAACGAATGTCCATGCATTGTATGTGATTGCAGTATAGCCATCTGCACCCTCTACATCAATTGTAGACTTTACAAATGTGCTGGTAACATCTGCGTTAAGTGCAGATTCGTTGAGTACCTTTGTTACACCCTTGTTAGTCATCGGGCACAGGAACATTACTCGAGCAGCTCCTGCAGGAACTGTAAACTTAACAGTACCGGAACTGTAAGCTCCATTCTTCTTTGTGAAACCACGAATGATAGTAGAAGTTACCTCAGCAGTGTCTGTTGTAGAACCTACGAAGTAGCCCTGACGATAAGGAGTAAATGTAAACTCAGAAGTCGTCTTGCTACCAGCAGCAATATGACCTGTTTCGTAAGGCTGACCTAGATTATCATTCTTGATAGCACCTTCACCGTAGCTTACAACAGCCTTAAACTTGGTAGTAGCTTCGAGTACGCTAGCTGCTTCGGTATATGTACCGGGATTGGTTGTACCAGCTTCACCTACATTTGTACCGTTCTTCTGGAACTGAATGCTGGTAAGATCACCGGCATCGTTCTTATTGAAGGTAGCCTTGATGTTGGGAGTGATAGATGTACCAATCTCGTAGTTACCGGCAGCCGAACCACCGTTATTAGCGATGGAAACGGTAGGAGCTGTATAGGTAGGAGGTACCTGCTTCATGAGCAGCTTCTTGATAAGTGTTTCCATTGACACGTCCTTGTCAATAGTATCACCAGTCTTGAATCCGCCCAGAGTGCCGCCTGTGCCGAGTTCTACCGTAAATGTTTCATCTTCGCCGACCTTGACATCGCTCAGAGAGCTACCTACTAGGTCGCTAAGATCAACATCAATTTTAGACTGCTCTGCGTCATTTACAGTTAGGGTCAGCTTATGAGACGTTGTATCGTAGCTAGCAGCAGACAGGAAAATATCTGCAATAGTTACGGATTTAGTATCTCCACCCTTGGTAATGAACTTAAGAACAGTACCTGTGGAACCTTCAGGAGCAGCTTCAGGAGTTACATCAACAATAGCATCGTCGAGAGTTCCGATAGCAGTGTCAATTGCATCCTTTACAGCCTTTGTAGTAGGAATGGTATAATCATCTGCAGACTCTAGATCTTTAGCAACTACGCCTTCTGCAAACTTTTCAAATGTGATACTGCCGTCCTTCACAGAAGCAGCTTCGCCACCGCCAACGGTTACAATCTCGTCACCAGATTTGATGACAAAGCTAGTAGAACCGTTTTCGGTTACAACATACAGCTTATTCTCTTCAGCAGAAGCTGCGTCAGGCTTCGTAGTTGTAAATTCTACGTTCAGCTTAGTAACGTCTGAAATTAAGCTGTCACCCTTGTAGATCCTACCAGTATCTGTAATGAAATAGATAGTATCTAGCTGTTTGTTTTCAAGCGCATCATACTTTGCCTGAAGACCATAACTAAATAGGACTTTGGCCATAGTAGAGTTTCACACCTTTCTATGATATTGTATCCCACTCTAGATCTGTCTCAATTCTTTCGACTCGACGTGTCAATCTAGATGTGGATTCGTCTACTTTGTCTTGAATAGTTGATTGGATGGTTTGGTTCTCATTGACTTCTTTAGCAACTGCTTCTGCAAGATCAGATTGACTTACAAAAGTGGATGTATCAATACCAAAGGTCTCAATATCCCATGTTTCAGTTACTAGGTTCCACCTATAATACTTCGGACCGTCTACAGTCTGGTTAACTCGAACTATTCTACCGTTTACCACAAGTTCATCTTCAAACAGCTTGTCACGTTCGGCAATAGTATCAACTGTAATCCAAGAACGATTCAAGATTTGAAGCTGCTTGTCAGTAAGCGTCGGTTTAGGTTCCGGACCGGGACTAGGCTGCGGAGGAGTAGGACTAGGTGTAGGCGGGCAATGGCATCCGCAATCAGTACCTACAACAGTCAGTAGTCGAAGATCATCGTCTGTTACAGGCATAATTGTTTGAGATGGAATAGATGAAAAATACCATCCCATTGCCTGCTGCGAGTTATAAGTGTACCAACCATTATGCACTATCCATTTAGTACCGGGAAATCTAGATAGTATTACGATGGTACCATCTACAATCTGAACTCCTGTTTCTGGTACAATCAGTGAGTTCATTCATCTCACCTCCAATCTTAAGATTGTACTAGATATATATCATCAAGATCAGGTCGTTGTAAAGGTCTAACAACTCCTGTTGCTTGATCAGTAAGATACCACCCACAGAATGGGCGGTTACCTCCGAATGTAAACCAGCCATGTGATACAATCCAGAGCTCTTTTCCAAATCTACCTAGTTTCACCTTGTTTCCAGGTCGTATAAATTGACATGTACCAGGTATCTGTATTTTAATACAATCACACATTGCATCACACCCTGATATACAATAATACGATACGTTATCGTCATGAGTATGTAAGGTTGTATATACAATAAAATGACCTGCTACAATCACATGTAGACAGGCCATAATTTATGATTTATTTCAGCAGAATACTGCAATGGCAATTAAGACCAAGTTGATGGTCAATGCAAATACTGCGCAGCTAAGTACGTTCCTGAAGCCTTTCTGAATCTTATCGAATCTTGTAACTGTAAACATAAAGTCCCTCCTAATATGTGTGAATATTGAATACTCGTTGGTTTTACCTACATGCTTATTATATGATACTTTTTGTGTTTTGTCAATACCAAAATTTATTGAATTATTTTTAATTTAGGTATTGACAAAACACAAAAAGTATCATATAATATACTTGTACCAATCAATAATAACACACGGAGGTAAACAACATGGCTAGCGTAGAATCTCTTAAGAAGCGTGTAGATAGAAAGAAGGCTGAGATGGAGAAGCTTCAGAAGAAGCTAGATCGAATTCGCAAGGCAGAAGCATCTGGCTGGAAAGATAATCCTTATAGCTATGATGAATGGGATCTCAAATGGACTATCAAGGATCTTGAAGTTGCAAAAGCAGATCTTGAGAAATGCGAATGCAAATTAGCCGAAGAAATCGAAAAAGCAAACAGCAGAAATGTAGAAGTTATCTCTCAGTTTCTCGAAACTTGGAAGACTCGTTGTCGTGAATATTACGAAGAAGGTATTCGTAGATATTTCGTAGACCTTGAGGAACTTCGTCAGTTGACTATTCAGTATGCAGCTGCTCCTTTCGGCACTGAAGAATATAAGCAATCTAGAGAATCTTTAGTAGCAGCAGAAGATGAACTTCGCAGTAAGACTAGCGGGTATTGGGAACGTGTACCTTATGAAGATTCCTTCGGCAGAACTTGCTACACTTCTCACAAAGTTAGAGAAGGCGAATACGAAAGGTATCAGCCTTATGTTCAGTGTGCCAACCTCGAAACAGCTCTCAAACGTCTCGAGAAAGATCTCATCGAAGAAGCTAATAGAAAGTACGACTTCATTATTGATCGTACAAACAGAATCGTTGGTCAGATTACAGATGCATCGAATCTTAGTATCAGTGATAACGGAGAGCTGAATGGAATCGTTATTGGAACTAGAGGAAAGGCTCACGTTAAGACTGTTGGAGCTGGCGGCTACAACATTCAGTGCTTCCATTTCAGAACATACATCAAAGAGCGCAAGGATTAAGGAGGTAAGCATATATGATGGATTATCTATTTAGATCTGCAGTTAATGATGAAAATGAACTGCAGCTCTATCTAGATTCTACAGATGAGTTTGCAGCTAGATATGGAATTTCGCATGCGGTGATTGAAGCATATAGATTGGAAAACGGTCAAGTAGTTGTTATTACCACACTCTGTTCTAGTTGCATAACCGCTGATAAGGTAGTTAGACGATCAAGGCAGGACATGACTAACTACACTAGACCTTGTAGAATTTATCATAATTCAATTATTGAATTTCATCAGGGTGAGTTGTTTAAGCATAAGGAGGTAAATGCATGACGAAAGATGATATCAATCTATTTCAGATAGGGAAGACGTATCAGTCTAATTTCAACACAACATACAAAGTTGAAGGTATTCAAAGATTAGATTCTGATCCGTTTACATTTGCAGTTTATCTCGTTCAGACCAGCTTCAGTATGATACATATCAAATATGATGAAATCTTTCAGACATGCCGATACTTAGAAGCTAGTGCGCCTCAAGAAGTAATCTATATGCCACACGGAGAGGTGCTCTGGGCAAGTAATTTAGTAGAAACTAGTAGATATTCAAAGGAGGATGCTATTTTGGATCATGATATTCAGATTAAGTTGTTTGAAACCAATCAGGTTTATAGAACTGCTCACGGAAAATACGTGAAGGTTCTTGAAGTGAACCGAAATGTTGAACCTGCTTGCGTCAAGGTGGAGTTCATCAATACTATGATGCAGCCTATTGCAAATCCGTCTGAAATGTATGCTACACCTATCATGGAAAACTACATTCATTATGAAACAATTCTGCTTCCTGTGGATGATAGTGTTTCTTCTCTTGATAAGGTGGGCTTAGATGTAACTGAACAAGAGGACACTGGAATCCATCTTATGGAACCTTATGAAGCCGATTACGAAGATTATCGATATGCAGAAGAAATGTATGATGATACGGAATATGATGATCTAGTAGATCAGCTTATTCGCGATTATCATCGTTATAAAAGTAGAACAGACTACATTGAACGCATTGCAAAGAAGTTTGACATTGACCTTGATGATTAAGGAGTTTCTATTATGATGAGTGTCGAAGAACGAATCAATACATACATCCTTGCAAAACACAGAAGTGCAGTTCAGGATTTCTATAAAGATGAAGACGGGTGGTGGATCTGTCTGTATTACGATTCTGGGTTTTATTTTGAGGGATACTATAGTGAGTATAGTATTCATGAAGATACACTTCAAGAAGCTGTAAATGCTTACAGACAGCACATTCAAGCTAAACATTAAGGAGGATACAGGCAATGGCATTCAATGCGCTTGAAAAACGTCTGAAAGACGCATCTCAGGCATACTACACTGACGGTACTAGCGATATGACCGATGCTGAATTTGATGCAGCTTTGAATAAACTTAAATCTGAAAAGCCTGACAGCAAAGTTGTAACTTCTGTAGGTCATGGATACGATGTAACACAGAATCTCGGCAAGAAGGCTAGACACTGGTATGGAGTAATTGGATCTCTGGATAAGTGCCATAATTGGCTGGAGGTGCCTTCAGATATTCGTAAATCTAGAAGTGCTACTATTTCGATGAAACTTGACGGTATCAGCTGTGTTTGCTACTATAAGGATGGCGAATTCGTTCAAGCCATTACACGCGGTAATGGTGTTATGGGAATTGATATCACAGATAAGATCCAGCACATCAATGGGTTTGTGCCGAAGCTTTGGAGCAAAGATACCGTGGCTATTCGTGGTGAAATTCTGATGACACATTATTCTTTTGATGTGTACAGATCTCAAAACCCTGATGCAAGTAATCCTCGAAATGTTGCAGCAGGCTTAGTTAATCGAAAAGCAACTTCTGAAGATGATTTGAAACTGCTTCAGTATGTATGCTATTCTGTGGTAGGTGCGGAATACAATACTTACTATAACAGCAATCTGTATGAACCTTCAGAAGTGTTCTACTATCTGATGAAGAATAACTTCTATGTAGCTCCACATAGACGAATTGAACATTTCTGTGATTACAGCACTAAGCCTGAACAGTTCGACGTATTGATGAAGAATTTCATTGTAGAACAGTCTTCTAAATGTCTGTATCCTTATGATGGTGTTGTTATCAATTCTGCTGTTAATTACAACAAACGAAATGAAGAGGTTTATTACGAATCTACTGCATACAAATTTCCTGCAGAGCTTGGCGTCTCGCGTGTCATAGAAGTAGAATGGAATATGAGCAAAACTAGGTACATGATTCCTAGAGTTATCATTGAACCTATTTCACTTTCTGGTACTACTGTATCGGCGTGTGCAGGGTTCAATGCTAAGTACATTTTGGAAAACAGAATTGGACCAGGTGCTGTAGTAGAGCTCTGCAAGAGCGGGGAAATCATTCCGGATATTCAGAGAGTTATTGTACGAAGCGATTTGAATACTAAAATTCTTCCTACAGTTTGTCCAGAATGCGGTGAGCCGCTTACATGGAATGGAGTTCATCTTGAATGTACTCATCCAGATTGTCCTGGTGCAGCTTTACAGGACCTTAAGGTATGGATGGAAACTATCGTACCTACCAACAATTTTGGTGAAGCTCTCAGGCTGAAATATCTTGAAAGATGCTTTGGAAGAGGCAACTTCACTATTGATGAAGTCATGGATAGACCTATTGAGTTCTATAAAGAGCATGTAGGAAACTCAATTCAGGATAAGCAGTTCATGGAATTCATCACTCAGCTGAAGACTAGCAAAGTTTCTCTAGCCACAGCTATTGAGGCTTGCAACGTACCTAGAATTGGTCATGAAACTTCTGTCAAGCTAGCTTGGTATCCTGACTACGTTCAGAATCTTTTTACCAGTACGTTGGATGATTCTTTCTATGATGCGCTTGCAAAAGCTATCGGAGCTGCTAATGCTAATTCGGCTATTCTCAATCATGCTAAATTTGAAAAGATTGCGCAGCTGTGGTCACAAGATCGTATTGTAAACGAATCTAAGAAGGAGCTTAAAGGCTCTGTAGCTATTACAGGCAGCTTGAGTGTTTCTAGAAAACAATTTGAGCAGGAGTTGAAGGATGCTGGGTGGTCTCTAGGTTCGCTTACAAAAACAACTAATTTCCTTATCACTGACAATCCGTTTGGAGGAAGCTCTAAGAATCAGCAGGCTGTGAAGTATGGTGTACCTAAAATTTCTGAAGCAGAATTCCGAAAGGAATATATGTAACATACTAATGATATGGAGGATACTAAATGGAATTTCACGATTACAAACTCATTCGTCCAGAAGCACATCAAATCTTCTATGACAATCCCTATCAGCAGATTGAGGATATCGGTAGAACTTGTTACAAATCTGAGAATAACATCAAGGAGGGGAGTTGCTATAAGTTCGTTCAGAATATGATTGACCATCAACATTTTGCAATGCTTGAGCATGGTACGCTTACATTCAAGATGAACGGAACTTGGATGCTGGCTCAGTTGGCAGCTATTCCATATGTTGTAACATCAATGGGCTATCCTGGCAATACATGGGTGACTGTATCTATGTCTCACTTGTATAATCCTAGATGGAAAGATTATCCTGGATATTCTGTTCTTAGAGCACTTCGCAAAGCTGTAGAAACTATGGTGGATCAGAAATTTGACTGGTCTGAAAACACTATCTGTAAATGCGTCTGTGTTGACGGATATGAACTTCAGATCGAATACATCGCTAAGAGTAAGATTGCAGATTCTAGCATTCCTGATAAAGAACGTCACATGTTCCGCAGTATGAAATTTACATGTGACCGTGGTGTGTCTCATGAGCTTGTACGTCATAGATGTGCAGTAGCTCAGGAATCTACTAGATACTGCAATTATACTAAAGATAAATTCGGAGGTTTAGTTACATATGTAGAACCTTGTAATTATTCTGAATGGGATGACAAAGATCGTGCTTGGTTCAATCAAATCGTTTCCAACAGTTCCTATGCGTATGAACGCATGATTACGCATGGAATGACGCCTCAGCAGGCCAGAGCAATTCTTCCTAATGCTCTAAAGACTGACTGCATCCTTACAATGAGCGAAGAACAGTGGCATCATTTCTTTGATCTTAGAATGAGAGGAACTACAGGAGCACCGCATCCTGATATGAAGTATATTGCAAGTATTGCTCACGAAGTGTTTTACACAGAAGGATTCACTGCTTGATTAAGAATATCCGCCTTCGGGCGGATATTTTTTGAAATTTTCTTAAATTTAGTATTGACAAATCGTTAATAGTATCATATAATATACTTGTACCAATCAATAATAACTCACGGAGGTAGATATCATGACAAAGATGACTGTAGTTGATAAACTTGTCTGCTATGCATTAGATCTAGTTTCTATCGGATTTGTTAGCGGAGAAACTTACATTGACGGTGAAGGTGAAACAGATGTAGTAGATGTTGTATACTACTACGATGTTGTTGGCACGTTGTTGCATTCTAGATGGGTTGGAGACAACTATGCTGAGGTAAACAAAGACGTGAATTGTTTCATCAACGATAGGAACTTGAAGCATTACTTGATCATCTTGAATGGAGCAATTCTTGTCAGAGAAGGAAATATCATTTCTAAGCTGTATGCTAAATAATAGGAGGGGTATCTCGCAATGTATGTAATGAACTATCAGCTGCCTAATCAGTCGGAAAAGTTTCATTTCTGCACACAGAGTTTTGACGAATTGAAACAAGCTGTAGCAAATGCAAAAGCTAACAACTACACAATCAAAAGTATCATTCGTGGAGATAAGAATATTTCGCTCAAAGCATTCGGATATGAGGAGGAAATTTATCATGCATGATTTTCGTATCTACACCGTTCACACCCGAGATTATCTGGAAGAGGTAATTGATACCTTGTCCAAGGTAGCCGATGAAACAGGTAACTGCTGCATCGTTATGGAATGTATTCGCAGACGGCATACCAAATGTACAACAGTCAGCGTAAATCCTACGCTATTCGCTAATTCTACTTTAGGTATGAATTACGCAGAATACAGATCTAAATGTCTGTCTGAAAAAGATTCTACCTACGAAATTTATTTTGACGGCAAACTTGAATTCAGTCGTCATAATCTGTTTAGAGATGGGGAGGATTCTTAACATGCATGATTTCAATGTGTACTTGGTTCATAATAGAGATCAGTTGAACGATGCTATTAAAGAGTTGCAAGCATTTGCAGACAGCACAGGCGCAAATTACTTATGTATTGCATGTATTCGTACTAGTTACGGTCATTCTAACAGATCGAGCGTGTATCTAGATTCTGCGCTATTCACAATTGAGGCTAACATGCATAAATACGCAACAGCAATGCATAACTCCTTGAAAGCTAAAAATGAAACCTACGAAATCTATTATGACGGTGAGATTTCATTTCACAATGGAGATCTATTTGATGAAGGTCCGTTGTTTTCGGAGGTGAAGTAAATTTGTTTCCGTTGGGTAAAACTGTAGTAGACACTACTCGAGATGACACAGTAGAACTTGTAGCTATCATCGAAGATTCATTTCCTACTGTATATGTAGTGTACGATGGTGACGAAGTATATCTTCAGCTTGAATCTAAGCTAGAAGAGAACATTCCCGATAAATCTGGATGGAGTAGATAAGGAGGTGCAAACTGTGAAAAAGGTGGATGATCCGACGTTGATCAAGAACGACTGCTTGCAGTGGGTACAAAACATTGTCAAGTTTGAAGGTATTCACATAGAATACATCGAAGCAGCTAGAACTACATTCCTCAAAGAGCTTAAGTCTATGAAAGGGTCTAACGCATCATGCGTAGAAGAGCTGATGTTCGTACTTATCAAATCTAGAAATGAAGTTCAAAAATCTTATGACAACTTGGTCAAGATCCTTGCTAAATACGGTGTATCTATGGAGGATACTCAACATGATTGATATTTCGTATAGCTACGAAGATATATGGAGGCTTGTCGATAATTATACCAGATACGCAAGAAATTTGAACTGCCACTGTATAACTTGTGTTATTCAACGTCATCAACATGATGACTGTGTGGAATTGAATATTCCAACCTTATGCAAACAGCATCCACACGAACGTGGTATTACTATACGTCATATCATGCATTACTATGATGCTGAATCTGTATATGCATATAGAATATATGTTGATGACGAATTGGTGTTAGAGTCAGATCCTCCTATAAAATTAAGTTAGAGGATAAATGATGGATATTTCATATATTCAGATTGATCTTATGAGATATGTTGAAGATACTGCATGTTGTCCAAGCGAACACTATCGTCATTCGGTATTATCAGCTATGCAGCATTCAGTTTCAGATAACAGAATACAATGTGATGTTTTCTATTCTACGGAATCAAAAACATGCAAGGATACTGCGTGTATCCTGAAATCGCGGTATGAATCAGCTGGTTGTTATGCGTTCAATATCTATCTAGATGGAGAACTTGTATGCGCTTCTGAAAATATCTTGAATCTTAATGATCAAAATAAATCATTTCGATATTTCGTCGAAACTTGAATATATCAGATCGTTATATATGATGTAGACGCTGGTATGGTGAAATTGGCAGACACATCGGATTTAAGTCCCGATGCCTTTAAGGCGTGCCGGTTCGAGCCCGGCTACCAGCACCACATCAAATCGCATATAAAATTAAAAAAAATATTGAAATATTTTTTAATTTAGGTATTGACAAATCAGTAAAAGTATCATATAATAATGATGTAGGTAATAATAAATTACCTAGCAAGCATCGTTATATATCATATAATACGCAGGTATGGCGGAATTGGTAGACGCACTGGATTTAGGTTCCAGCGATTCATGTCGTGAGGGTTCGAATCCCTTTACCTGCACCATTCGCCCAACTTGCTTCCAGGGCTTGCAACTCAACGAGCAAGATATCAAGGTTGCATCCAAGGACACACGGAGAAAGTGGTCGGTATAAACGTTGTGGTGATCAAGCAGTGTCTTAAGTATCAACGTGACAGATCGGAGAGACGATCTTACCGGTAATTTAATACAGATTCGGCTGTAATATCTCCTCCCTAGAACCGGGTAATGCTGCCTAAGGAGTTGCCGCATTTGAACCTTGCGTGAAATAGCAAGAATTGCTGAAATTGATCCATCAGCCTATGAAAGTAGCTAGAGTAGTTTCTGCTACATAGATCCGAAGATCTCTATAGCATCCGGCGGAGATCCAGTTAGGTGTGCTAGTCCTAACAGCGAGGTTCGATCCAAGCAGCCAGTACGGCCTGGGTACTGACTACGTCATTAGACGAAAATCTTGGTGGTCTGGTACGATTCCAGAGCGAGGATGTTAATTCATCCTCGTAACGCTTATAGCCTTCAGTGTGGTATTGAGTTGACTACTCAAGGTGCCATTCGACGGGGTGGAGTTCATCTTAAACAGTTGGCATTGGAGGCGCCTATTCCGTTCTGCGAAAACGAACGGGCGGTAAGCCATCTTGTTAACTATGCACAGTAGTGAGGTTAGCTGAAGGAAGTGCTGTCTTTAGCGAGGGAGAACTTAAAGTAATGTGCACACTGCATGTGGGGAAGGCTGAAATCATTAGATGCCATACCACGCTACTGCGTGATATGACATATGATCAGCTACGGACGGTATCCTTACCGGAAACATGACTCCCTTTAGGGGTGTAGCCAAGCGGTAAAGGCAACGGACTTTGACTCCGTTATCGTGAGTTCGATTCTCGCCGCCCCTGCCATATACACATAATAAATAATCCATATTGTGTGTCTCCTTATTAGAACGGTGTCATACGACTCAAGATCGGTCCGCTAAGCCGATTTACATATGGGCCTTTAGCTCAGTTGGTTAGAGCAACCGGCTCATAACCGGTCGGTCCAGGGTTCGAGTCCCTGAGGGCCCACCATCGCCTACTTAGTCATCCTGTGCTAAGATGTTGGGCGACCTTCGTGCCGAATTGTCGTTTGACAATGCAGTTTTCTAATTGTTTCTTTTCTGTACATCGAATGTGTTGTAAATAAAGAAACATCCTCAATATGGTGCGGTACCGAAGTGGTCACAACGGAGCGGTCTTGAAAACCGTAGGCGGTGACGAACCGTCCGTGGGTTCGAATCCCACCCGCACCGCCAGATTTGACACTTCTCCGGAGGTATTGGAATTGAAGAAATATATTCGCTCAAACAGACATATTCCTACGCTGTCGAATATATGCAAAGGAATAGGAGCTATCATCTTTGTTCAAGATGCAAGGTTATTTGAATTTTCCGACATATTTGGATCAGAGGACCTAGATAATTCAAATCCAGCATCGTTCATATTAACAAAGAATGATGTAGTCAAAATTCTTGAAGGTTTTAAGAGCTGCAAATCAGTGGTTTTAGCAAAATATAGACGAAACTTAATTTCGGAGAATCTAGCCTGCGGTGAAATTGAAAAAGCTGATCTACTTAACATAGTAAAGCAGTTAACAATTTCAGATTTCACAAGATGCATACCCAATTCTAATGAAGATCACAAAAATGATCGCCTGATTGAATTCATAACCAATAGACCGTTTCAACTTTTGAACGGAAACGTTCTTGAAGGTGTTAAGATATATATCAAGATAAACTTAGATGAAAGTGATGATGAAGCACTCATAGCTGTTTCTTTCCATTCTACAAAAAGTTATGGTAAACATCCATATTCTGAAGAATGATTGATATTGCAGTGTTATCATAACCGCCTTCTAAGTCAAATATGCAGCTATAAGTCGCTCCTCAGCTAGGAGTATAGACTGAAATCAAAGGTGCATTGCCAGTTCGAATCTGGCTAGCTGCTACAATCACCACTGGTTTTCACATTACATACGTGATCATAAACTGACTAGGAATGTGATGGCTGCTAGGAAAGACTAGCACTCAAAATAATGAGGAGTTGAATGAGTTGAAACGATACATTACATGTCAAGCTAAGCCTATCAAAGACATCGGCGCAGAGCTAGAAGAGATGACATTTCCGCTCATGCAAAGCCTTACTCAGCTTTATCTTTATCCGCATGTATCTACTGTTGATCATTGGAGACATGAGGCTTGGTCGTTTATTCATGATGTTTCGGTCTTGAAAGGAAGAAACAAACTTCCTAAGAAAGATTTCATATTGAAGAATACCATAATTGCAAATATGAAATATCTAGATGAATGTGTATCGGCTGTCTTAGACAAAGAATATGAATTTACTCCAATTGATTATGATATGAATGAATTGGCTGGATTGATGGATAACTACTTTGATTGGCTTGCCGACAAGTTAAGTCATACACGATATATTGCCAAGCAAGAAGTTGTTGATAAACTTATATCTATTGGACTATGATACAAAATATACTATTCCAAAATCGTTATATAGTGTATCAATAATATATCGAAAGGATGTTCAATGTGATGAAAACTACACCGAAGAAAGATGCTCTTATGGTTCTGAAAGAGGCAAATATCGACACTAGAGTATACACAGTACTCAATAAGCTCGGTATGCCGACTAATTTGAAAGGCTATGCGTATTCCGTATATGCAATTCATCTTAGTATGCAGATGGGCACATTTGATATCAGTGTCACTAAAGAGCTTTATCCTACTATCGCAAGAGCATTTGAAACTACTTCTAGCAGAGTAGAACGCGCGATTCGACATGCAGTAGAGGTAACAGCTGATCAGGTTTATTCTCCTTTCTATCAGCAGCTGTTCAATGCTACTAAGATCAACGTAGGTAAGCCTGTAAATTCTGAATTCATTTCTAGAATTGTATGCTATCTACTGCTTGAGAATCCGAACCTTACATAAGTTAGTCCATTCCTTTCTCTTTTCTGGCGCTCCTTTATATATTGTGGGCAGTAGTTTGCTCATGCTACTGCCCACACACTATAATCTGGTATGTTCGCATTCAAAATTATGAGGTATCATTATGAAGAAGTTAATTAGACGAATTCCAGTGATAAAGAAATATGTTGACATTGTAGTCACCATTGATGATTATAATGACGACGATCCTATTGCAGCTAGTCAAGATACTAAAGCACGAACATTCCAACCTTCAATCAGAAAGAGATTCAAGATTTCCGATGAAGCATTTGGCTTATATACAGAGTTCTTGAACGGTGTAATACGAACTATATTAAGACATGGATTGAAAATATCTAAGCAATATCAGTCTAAAAAGGCGTACACATACTATATTCAAGTTGATCATAAAGGTTTCATTGAAGATCTTGAAGTAAAATACGAAATAATCTTTAGAATAAGCGATCACATAAATCCAACCTTAGATAAAGATCCTGAATTTACAGACAGCGACGAAATCATTATTCCTGTCATCAAGAATATTCAATTAGGCAGATTTGATGAAGAAGTATACAATAAAGCAATGTGTCATTTGGATATTCTATGTAAAGGTATACAAGAAGATGATGAAAAAGTCCTTGTAACTGAAAATAAATATTTCAAGTAAATTGTAGTCAGTCGTCATATACTATATGATGAAATATATGCTGGTGTCCCATAGCGGTCGATTGGAACGGATTTGTAATCCGTCGGTTCTACCCACGTCGGTTCGAATCCGACCACCAGCTCCACCGCCAGTCCTTGGGCGGTAATGCACTCCTTTCTTTTTTGTTGCAGCTCAGATGAAACATCTCTAGCCGGTATACCTCCTGAATATACTATGCCATAGTTATCATCCAAACTGTTTCATCTCGTCTAGGTAGCTCCTAGCACAAGGGTACGCAAGCCCCTCCCTCTTCTTATATCCAGTAGCAGTTAAGGGGATCTGCTACTGGATATTTTTGTGTTAAATTCAAATTTTGTCTTGACTTTTTGTTAAAAGTATCATATAATATACTTGTACCAATCAATATCAATAATCTAGAAAGGAGTTAAATTGGTATGAATCGTTATAATAGTAAAGCAGCAAAGGAGTTGGACGAGCTTTACAGCAAATGCAATAAGTGGTATTTTCCTGGTAGATATTATTGCAAAGGTGTAGAGATGTTCGATGAAATGACTACGCAGGCGGCTACTTGTGACAAAGCAATTTCTAATATCAAATTCCGGCTTTGTAAGAAGCATAGATGGAATTTCAGTTATATTCGAGAAATTGAGTTGATTGACATTCCTTATAAGGTGCTAGATTAAGAGTTATTAGCTGGCTGGCTTATCTAGTCAGGCAGCTAATATCAATCATATATGGAGGTAGAATGGATGTTTTCTTATAAAGATTCTCAGTTCTTTTCATATGTAATCGGCTTATTTATGCGGGACATTTTGAATGACGAATATGAAGTAGAGTTCACTAGTTATCGTAACCTTGACGGAAAGTTCGATGTTTTCGGAGACGTTATCCATGATGGTCAAGATGAATATCTTCACATTTCGATTAAAATCAATCCTAAGGACGTCAAGAAGTATTCACCGACCACTTTCTATAACAAATATAAGTCAGATATGATTTCTGCATATACTACTTGGGTTGCAGATCATTTTAATAAGGAGTAATACATTGAAAGTCCCTAAGTACGTTGAGGATATCATTTGGTCGAGATGTAAGGCTGCGGAAAGGTACATTGGATACTGTGATGAACTTGCAAAATTCCTTAGGAAGCATGATATAGAAATCATGGACTATGATGATACTTCTGGATGTGAAAGCTTGATCAATCCTAGAGACTCGGCTAACAGAATTCTAGAAATTATTAGAGAGACGGAGAAGTGATATGAATATTTCTGATCATACTTACGAGTTAATTATGAAGCTTGTAGCTAAACGCAGAGCATTGCTCCTTGAGTACTATAGAGTAGGTCGTCAGCTGGATGATTTTCTAGATGCTTATGATATCAAAATCGATGATTCCGACAGAGTAGATGGGTTTGACTCATTTCGGTATCCTGATATATCAGCTAAAGCTATATCCACTGCAATTCAAATGAAGAAAGAAGGTAATTAGATGAGTAAACGAAACGTCTATAAAGAAGCTATTGAAACATTCGGGCCAGTTACTCAGCTGATAGTAGCTATCGAAGAACTTTCAGAGCTTCAAAAGGAACTTTGTAAGTACCTTAGAGGTAAAGGAGATGTATCTAAGATTTCAGAAGAAGTCGCAGATGTAGAAATCATGTTGCTTCAGTGTAAATACATATTCGACATTTCTTCTAAAGTTAGAGGTCATAGGATGGGAAAGCTGTTTAGACTAGAATCTAGAATTGATAACTTCAAAGCCAATTCTGGTGAATATTCAGAAAAAACGTATAAGGAGAATGATCATGACTAACTGCTATAAGATGTACAAAGATTTCAAGTATTGGTTCAAGTTTAATCCTAGAACTTCTGAATTTCAGTTCTATGACAAAGAAGATCCTGAATTCTATTATATTGTAAGTACTGCTAATGCAGAGCAGTATCATGATATGTTTAATGAATTTGAAGATTTCAAGCGTAGGCCTGAATATGCTGTATATAGATTTATGATTTCCAGTCGTTCTATCAGCTACAAAGACGAACTTGACATCAATACGCTGGACAGACTTATTTCAGAATATGAGGATATCTTGGCAGGCGTATGCTACATTAGAGCTAAACAGAATAATCCTGACATTGATCCAGATAATTGTGATAGACAAGTATCTAGAATGTTAAATTGGCTCAGAACTTGTGATTTCTACGTTGCTCCTGCAAGTTCCTATTATCATGAAGCTTATGACGGCGGATTGATCTACCACACATTTAGAGTAATGTCGAATATCTGCTCGCTGATCAATGTTCCTAAATTTGTCAGCGTAGATCCTGTCAGTGCATTGCTTGTTGCAATGATTCATGACTGGTGTAAAATTTGCAGATACGAATCTTATGAGAAGAATGTCAAAAATGAAACTACAGGCGTATGGGAGAAGGTTAAAGCATTCAGACGTAAAGATCCTATCGTTCCTCTAGGACATGGTGAAACTTCGATGTATTATGCTATGAAGTATATTAAGCTTTCGCTTGGAGAAGCACTTGCTGTTAGATGGCATATGGGTGAATACAAATGCGAATACACAGAACAGAATGAGTTGGAAACTGCTAATATGAATTATCCGCTGGTATACATGTTGCAGTTTGCTGACAGACTTGCTTGTACTGCATATTGATTTACCTTTCATAGGTTAGGTCATACTTATAGAAATAGGTAAGGCCTAACCTATTTTGTAAAATTGAGGGGGTTACATTTTGAAAACTTCTGAATATATCAAGCAGTATGCTGACGAAGATGCAAAGGCAGCTATCGAAGGATTTAACAAGCGTAAGAACAAATCTGCAACTATTTCAGATGTATCTGTTAGCAAGCTTGCAGATGATAAGTATGAAGCAGTAGCTACAGCAACAGTAGACGATAATGATTTCAATCTAAATTGGAATTACACTATTGACGATGACGGTTATGTTGATTCTGATCTAGATACTGAACAGCTTTACGGATGCTTATCTGAAACTGCTGATGCAATTGAGTCGGCAATTTCATCTGGCAAGACTGCAATTACAGCTGCAGACGATGATCCTGATGCAGACTTAGCTGAACCTTCAGACGACGATTTCATTTATGATGATGGAGACGACAGCGTTTCTGACAATCTCGATGATATTGCTGATTCTGTTGAAGATCTTCAAGATTCTGTAGAAGATATTGATGAAGATGATCTTCAGATCGACATGGACAATAACATTGCAGATCATTACATTGCAGAATGTGATAACTGTCATGGTATCTTCATTTCTTCTATGATTATATCTGATCAAGATGTTGAGAGTGTTTCCGGAATTTGTCCGTTATGTGACAAAGATACTACTCAGTATCTAAAATGGAAGATTGTAACTGTAGATGGTAAATGAGGTGATAAAATGAAACGATATATCCGTAGTCAATATGATATCGGTGAGCAATCTTACAACACTATGAAGGTCAACGGTAAACGGTTTGGCATTCATAGTACTATTGTAAACAATTCTCCTGATGCTGATTCTTATGAGTTGTTCAAAAGCTTTCAAGCTAGTGTTAGAATGATAGCTCCGTACGATGATGCTGATTATTTCTGGGCAAAGATTCATGACGGAAAGATCGAATATTTTCGTAATGGAAAACGTTATGACACATCCTTCTATACAGATGCAGAGGATATGGATGTAGAGAACAACGAATGGATAGACGAAATTCTATACATGTGTTGTGAAGAGCTTGTAGAGTTGAATAAAGATATTCAACCTAGAATACTTCATGATTAACTATGCCTTACTTAATTGAATGTTCTATTTGTGGTAAGAAGTTTCGTAAATCTCCTTGCAGCATATATAACTTGAAATTTGCTGATAAGGTGTATCAATGTTGTTCTTACAACTGTTTTCAAATAGCTGAACGAACTAAACATGAAAATAATAGCAGCGAATACAAGAGAATTCGTATGTCTATAAATGATGAGGTGAGTAAATGAAAATCAAGCACACAGCTATTACAGCTGCTAATCGAGATGAGATTCTTCAGCGTAAAGCTGATTATGAAGCAGATTACAAGGCTCGTAAATCTAAATATGACGAGCAGTATGGAAACTTTAGGAACGCACTTCAATCAGAGTCTGACAGATTAACTAAAGCTGTCAGAGATGCTATCGGAAATACAACGCTGGATCTTGATATTAAAGTAAGCGATAGTTTCGGTTACGGTTACGGTTTCGGAGTTTACATAGAGGATAAGTACGATGAATCCAAAGCGCTGTCCTGGAATTACGATGTGCGTCTAGATTCTCATGGTGATGTTGTTAAAGAAACTTCATCCTGGAGTGGGCTTAAAGCAACTACTATAGAGAATATCGAAAATCTGAAGGAAATTGTTCGAGTTCTTGAAAGTTTGAATCGTGTGGACTGGCAATCTCTTATGACTACAATCAGACCTCCTGAATATACTGACTATGTAACAGATCGAGATCCTAGATATGAGGATCATCCAGATTTCGATGCTGAACTTCGTGAAGCTGATATTGACGACATGGTAGGAACTTCTACAGGCATCGTATGTGAAGATTCTAAGTATTTCAACGGTCTAGTGTATAGATTTATCACTAAGGTGAATCCTTCGTCTTACAGAGTATTTGATGTACCTCAGTACTATGCTGATAAGGGAATGACGTACGACGAAATCTTGGATGAGTATTCACAGAATTCGTACATTATCCATAAAGCTAAAATGCTTCGCAGTATTCACGATCCTGAAATTACTAAGGAATTTTGATAGAGGTGATAACACATGAAGAGTAAATCATTTGGAACTCCTGATAAGTTCTTGAATGCACTTCGTAATAAGATTCAAGAATTAGATCCTAGTTATGAGGAAGATATTACCAGCGCAGACGAAATTGATGATGCAGAAGATTCCGAATACGATCTACCTCAGGTTGATCAGAAATATAGTTCTGCAAAGACTAGCATAAATTCTACTAAGCTGCCTGCTATCTATAAGATGATCAATTTTACTCCCGGAACTGTAGGTATCGACTACGGTGGAGGTAAATTTGACAATGCGCGTAATTGGCTTGCAGAGCAAGATGTAGAGCTATGGGTTTACGATCCGTACAATAGAACATCTGAAGAGAATCGTCAAGCTGTGAAGGCAGTCCGGCAGAACGGTGGCGCAGATTTTGCTATCTGCTCCAATGTTCTAAATGTTATTGCTGAAGATTCTGCAAGACTGAATGTGCTTCGCAATATCAAGAATCTGGTTAAGTCTGGCGGTGATATCTATATCACCGTATACGAAGGCAAAGGCAATTCAGAAGAAGGCGAAACTAAATCAGGATATCAGCGTAACCGCAAGACTGCAGATTATCTTGATGAAATTCAGCAGATCTTCCCTGATGCACGTCGTAGAGGTAAGTTGATTCAGGCAACTAACAGCGGATCTGAGAATGTAGAATCTTCTGAAGCTATCGTAGGAGATGCATCTGCAGATACAGTTCGTACTAAAATCGAGAAAGCAGTAACTCGATTCATGGTTGCTAGTGGATTCCCTAAAGAGGAAGTTTGGGACTATGCTCATGTAGATGTAGCTAACACCGCTGATGGTCTACGAGTTGAAGTTCGTGCTGAACTTGGTTACGATCAAATGTATGATCTTGCTGAAACTCTAAATCAGATTGTATCTAAATATGATACCGATGCTTATTTTGATATGGTAGAAGCTGGAATAATTGAAGCTTTTATTCATACAGGTTATGCTTCGGATGACATTGAATCTGCAGAAAACATTACAGCCTCATATCATGATGATGTACAAGTTCTTACAGATCTTATTGATGATGCAGATGAAGACATCACTATTCAAATTGATATTCCGTTTGAATTTGAGGGTGAGCTAGAGGACGATGTAATGACTGTTGAAAAACCTGCAGTCAAAGGAGATTTCTATCTTGGTGATTATGTAGCTGTATATGATTTCCAAGCTGAGGATGATATATTCGACATGGTAATCAATCAGCTTCCTGAAAAGGATGGAACATATCACGTTTCTGGTACTGCTCATCTTCAATATGTACTTCCTGGTACAGCTTACGATAGAGATGCAGATGAGTATTATCCGACATCTATGGATTGGGATGCTCGATTTGAGGATGATGATTCCTATATTGAGGATCTTCAGATCAGCTGATATTCAAGAATCGTTAAATAACGTGTTATCATTCAATTATGATAACACGTTATTTTTTTTATATACAAAGGAGAGCATCATGGGACTTAACAAAGAACAGCAAGCTGCTGTAGACGCATCAGCTAAAAGCATTCTATTGTTAGCTGCTGCAGGATCTGGTAAAACATATACTTTGATTGAGCGTATAACTAAACTTATTCATGATGGAGTTGATCCTAGGTCTATTCTTGTTTTGACATTTACAAATGCAGCAGCGTTTGAAATGAAAACTAGATTTATGAACAAAGGATTTTCTCAAATTCCTGAGTTTAGAACATTCCATGCATTCTGCTATAAACTGCTTCGAGATGATCCTAGAATATGCACTAAGCTTGGTTTTTCTAGATGTCCAGATATTGCAACTGAGGAGAAAACTAAATCAATTGAGACTACTGTTATTAAGCAGTATGGAATAAAGTTATCTGAATCTGCTAGATCAGGCAAGAAAGCTCTAAATATGAAAGAGCAACAAGAGTATTTAATCTTCCTGAAAGCAATGAGGAAGACGATGAAACTTGCAAATCTTATAACATTTGACAGACTTTGTTATGGAGTATGCGAATTGTTCTTGAAGGATGACGATCTAGTTGTAAAATACAAAAATCAGTATAAGTATATACTGATTGACGAATTCCAAGATACAGATCCTCGTCAGATGGATTTTGCAATGTCTTTCAAAGATTCTAACATATTCCTAGTAGCTGATGTTCTTCAAGCAATCTATGGATTCAGAGGTGCAGATAGTTCTATCTGTAAGAAAATATCAGAACATCCTGAGAATGCATATGAAAGATGTTGGCAGGTAATGAAATTGCCTACAAACTACAGATCTGATATTGATATCTGTAAATTTGCAAACAATGCTAGTGTATACGCAGATTCACATTATCGAATTATGCTTGTACCTAACAGTGAAGAAGTTGGGCATGTCGAAGAAGTTAACTATGACGGTTTCTGCAGTAAGTATGATCCTGTACCGGAATATGTACTATCTAAGCTGGATAACCTGATGCGCAACCACGAAGGCGGTCTCGCAATACTTGCAAGGACCAATAAAGAAGTCGATGCAATTAAGGAATATGCAACCAATCATAGATTGATTGAAAATAAATTTACTTGGGTAGTAGATACTTGTAAAATTCTAGATGCTTCTCGAGATATCGACTTTGCACTTGACTGGCTTGCAAGTAGATTAAATGCAGATAACTATGCAACATACATTACATGGAGAAAGCTTATTTGGAAGGATGACTGGAGGTATTCTGATTCCTTGTCAGAATTCTGCAAGAAATTTGGACGATACAATGAAATCTACAAATCTGCAAAGCTGGTTCAAAGTATTCATGAAATTTTTGAATCAGATAAGCCTGCATTTGATAAATGTGTGTCTATCCTTAAGCTAGTTGCACCTGGAGGAACTTTCTCTTCATTTGATCTAAAGTGTGACGATGACATCGTTACATATATCAAAGATATGTATGAAGAAACAAGTAATTCTAGTATCTATATTGGTACTATTCATTCGTCTAAAGGTCTTGAATATGACAGTGTTGCCCTGGTAGGTGTGGGCGGATATTCATTTAGACTTACCAATGAAGCTAACAACAATCTATACTATGTAGGTATTACTAGAGCTAAGCATAATTTGACGGTGTTTACTTATGACGCGTATTGAACAAGATGAGCTATTTGAACAGAATATACAATTGATACACTATATAGTATCTAGATACTGGTATGGTTATTTGAATGATGAAGACTTCATGCAAGATTGTTATCTGAAATGCTGGAAAAGTTTAGATAAATTTGATTCAAACAAATCTAAGCTATCTGCATATTGGACAACTATAATTGCAAACACAGCTGGCATGCATAAACGGAAGTCTACTGCAAAGAAACGAATACCTGGAAATATTGTATTGAGTCTAGATTATACATATGATCATCTTGACGAAAACAGAAATCCTAAAGATCTGTCAGACTATGTACTTCAGGATAATCAATACATAATGATTGATTTGAACGATTTATATAGTCGAATATCTAATATGGATATTACAATAATTGAATTATTTATGGCAGGTTATAAACAATATGAGGTATCGGAAATAACACAACTAACTCAACCTACCATATCTAGACGTATCAAAAAGATTAGATACTTAGCAGAGAGGTACTTACTATGATCAGAACTGATAAAAATCGAGATTTCAGTTTAATTGCGAAGATGTATGAATTGTCTGCAAACACTACTAGCTTGCTACTGAATGTATCCAGGCAGTTGTCAGGTAGATCTAAATATAGATATACTCAATTTTGGCTGACAATTTCTGATGCAGAAGACTGTCAAACGGTTCAGTTGGTACCTAGTGTTGAAGTGTTTCCGAATATTCATAGAAGAAAGAACTCAGATAGGATTCTGTTAACTGATAAAGCTGCGCAAGGATTCCTAATTGATGAAACTCCTTCTAATGTATATTATACACGTTGTAACCCTAATACATTTGTTCCTGGGACATATGTATTTAAGCAATCTATTAACAATAAGAAACGTAGGTGGTTCAAGGTATGAAAGTAACATCCATTGTTATTAAAAACATGAATAAGGTAAAGAAGGAGACGATCCATTTTCAAGATGCAAATTACTTGTACGGGTGCAACGGATGTGGTAAGAGTACAGTTCTGCAAGCTGTTCAGCTAGCGTTATTTGGATACATTCCAGGTCAACCTAAAACCAATTCTAGTATATTCTCGCATTGTAATGGAAATATGATGAGTGTATCTGCAAATATCGAAATTGATTGTTTCGGTTCATGCAGTGTAACTAGAACATGGACTAAAGTTAAAGATACTGTAACATGTGAATCTGTATTTGATCCTGTAGAGCTGGAAGAGTATCTTAAGATGAATACAGATATCGAGCTACCTGTTCTAAATTTCTCGGAATTTTCTAACATGTCAGCTAATGCTGTCAAATCTTGGTTCATTGATCACATGATTCAAGCAGATTCGAGCAGTAGTTGGCATGATATGTTAGAATTGTCTGATATAGACTATTCTATGTGTGACAAAGATTTTACTCAACTTCTAGAGGATGCTGTTAAGGCAGAGGAAACTACTGTTGCTGGATGCGTCAATCTGAATAAGGCTTTCAAAGTGATTCGTTCTAACGTCAAGAGTAGACGAGATGGACTTGAAGCAGCTATTAGAACATTACTGTTTGATGATGAAATCGGTCAAGTAAGCGAAGCTGATATTCAAAACTTGAAATTACTTATTGAAAAAATTGATTCAGAAATTCAGCATATTGAAAAAGCCAATCAAGCATACGAACGTTCCGAAAATCTGAAAGCTTCAATATCTGAATATGTTCATAGAAGCACAGCTTGGGACAATGAAATTGTAGCTGAGTATGAAACTAAATCTGAACATCTGCAAGAATTGGAAGATACATATCGTGAAGCTCAGAATAAGTACTCTGCAGCGGCAGATTTACTTCGTATCTACAATCAAAGCCATCCAGAACCTTCTGTAACTTTTTGCGAGAAATACAATGAAAATTGTTATAGATGTGACTGCGAAGGTTATACTGAGTATCAAGAAGTTCATCTACCTAAGATCAAGCAGTTAGAGGCAAACCAGCGTCTGTGCTGTGAATTCTTAGATAGAGCTACAGAAGAGATTAAGAAACTTCGTAGTGAAATTCACTGTATCGAATCTAGCTATCGAATGATCTCTAGAAATCGAGTCAAGATTGAAGCTTTACAAGAAGAGTTAGATGCACTTCTAGATGTTCCAGACGATATTCAATCTACGGAACATCTTCAATCTAAGAAATCTAGATTGACTTCTGTGCTAGTTAGCATGATGTCTAATCTGGAATACACGAAGAAATCTGATGAATTATCCAATGTAAAGATGAAGCTTGATTACGAGCTCTCAATTCTTGATAAACTCATTAAACGTACAGGTGTAAACGATCTTCAGACAAAACTGGTAACAGAACCTTTCGAGCATCTCGCAGCTGACATTGAAGAGTTCTCGCATAACTATTGTTTCAAAGATGGAAAGCTTGCTTTCAATGTTTCTACTAAAGCCAATTCCTTCAGTTTTGGATTAGATAGAGATGGAACATTTGTACCTTATGACAACTTGTCTAGCGGTGAGCGAGCTAGATTCTCTATGATGATGCAGCTGTTCGTGATTCAAAGATTGAATTCTAGATTTAACGTTCTTGTAATTGACGACAATTTTGATCATATCGATGACGATAATTTCCATGATATTATGGAAGATATCGGAATCTATTCTTCAAAAAATCACATTCAGTTTATCTTAGCAGGTGTACGATCGTTAAGTAATGTACATAACATTTATACAATCGATATGGAGGCAATGTAAATTATGGTCCTTGAGAAAGACAAGTATTATCTCGTCAAAGTAGTAAAACTTATCAAATCTGGTGCAATCGTAGAGCTAGATGACGGATCTACTCAGTTAGTTCACGTATCTCAAATTGCTAGCAAATACGTTTCTGACCCTGCTAAATTTGTAGAAGAGGGCGTATTCTACTCTGCAAAGTGCGTTGAAGGCAAGTCTAAAGATGATTCAGGCCTTTGTTTGTCGTTCAAGTATTTGAACATGGGACCTAAATTTGTTCAAGATATTAGAGAACCCGATAAGCATGCTGAAAAGACTTCGTTGGATGACATGATTGAAAAAGCTAATCGTACATACAACGATAAGTTTATGTCTAAAGGCGGATACAACAAAGGAAGTAAACCTGGAAAACGTCGTAACGGATTTCATACACATAGGGAGGGCTAGATAATGTCACCGTATCGAGTACTAATTAGACACAACAAGCAGACCTACATACTTTGTGCATCATTGTCAACAGACAAGTTGACGGGTCAGCATCGTATTTTCATTGTAAGCAAATACGAAGTTGATGACGATGATGGATTTAGAAAGTGTGCGCATTCTGTAAACACTAAGAAATCTAGCATGATCATCACAAAGTATATTGTTCGTAAACACGAAACGCTTCGTAGATACAAGATCGAGACTGTTGCAGGTACGTTTATCCAGAATGGAAAGCTATTCTACACGCTTTCTGAATGCCAGAAAGCTGCAATGGAATACTTCTGCAACCGTAATGGTTACATTGTAATCAAGGAGCTATGAGTTTAGGAGGAATCTAATGATTCTCTATTATTCAACTGTTACTAGAGAGCTATACAAGACTGCAAATGATGCAGTTTCTGCTGAAAATACTAAAATTGAGCAGAATCAACAGAAGGTTCAGGAACTTGATGATCTGATGAATGCATACTATGAAGAAATTGAAGCGATTCGTGCAAAGTATGATTCCCGATTATCCGAAGTTCTAGAAAAGATCTTCAAAAGTAGAAAGGGTGATTGAGGTTGGACGGTAAAGTACTTCAACGAGTTACTTGTATAGTTATCAACGGCAGTGGCGGTGTAGGTAAGGATACATTTATTCGTAGTTTAGTAGCACAACCTTTCAATGGAGTAACCAACAAAGTAAACAGCTGTCTAGGTAAATCTGCAGCTGGTGAATATCTCTACAACATATCATCTGTTGATCAAGTTAAAGTAGCTGCTGAGATTCTTGGATGGAATCCAGAATCAAAAAAAAAGTGCTGATAGACAATTCTTGCATGACTTGAAGGAATGCAGCATTCGCTACAATGACGGACCTACTCATTACATCATGTCATTCCTTACAAGACTAGAAGATGAATGTCTAGCTTCTGATATGTTCGCAGTTGTATTTGTTCATATACGAGAACCTGATGAAATCTACAAACTTAGACGAGCTGTATCTAGTAATCTTGCATATACGAAGTTTAGAACCCTTCTTGTCAAAGATGCATCAACCATAAACACATATGAAAACGGTGCAGACGATGTAGTTGATAATTACTATTACAATTACACGTTTGTGTATGATAAACACAATGCAGTGTTTGAAGAAACAGCACAGAGGTTTGATCATACAATTCGTCATTTGATTGTTGATAACAATGTTTGAATAAAAATATAAGCACGATGGATTATTTCCCATCGTGCTTATTTATTATCTATGCTTCGTGTCTAGCTACCTTAATATACTTAAGCTTTAATCTTATAGTATGAGTCTGGGTGGTAGTATGGTGTATGGTTAAATCATTTCCATAGAATATCTCAATGAATTCGTTTATACTGTTAAATTCTGTTAGACAATCGTCAACGTGGTAACTGAAATCGATCACCTCGCTTATAGCGAAGTTTCCAATCTTGTCAACTAGGTCAATTGTTTCGTATACGTTAGTTCCTGCATTTAGAGTTATAGTTAAATGCATTCCAAATAGCTGATACTTGCCTCCTATGTGTTCTGCTAACATGTATTCAACGCCGTCTGCATACGGAGGATTTGTCCAATACGGACCTGTCCAAGTCCAAACATTATTAGATTTTTTACCGTACACACGTACATCTTGACCAGGGTTATCATGATTAATCAGTTCAGCAACAGCTGTCATATTCCGACTATATATAGATGAAAAATACGCACAATCTTCTAGAAAACTACTATCAGATGTATCCGTTATATATCGTACTGCAAATTTTGTAGATGATACTATTTCAGTTAGCTTAGACGTTAAATCGTCAAAAGATTCCACAGCAATTGAAGTTACATCTACAAATACATCCTGTTTCTTCTGTAATGCTGTATAAAGCGCAACAGAACTAACAGGTGCAATACTGTCCTGCTCAACGTCATCGATAGCGTCATATAACTGTATCATAACATGGGTAGTCCAGTTAGCTTGTTCAAAATTTAGAACATGAACTACAAAATGGTCAGAATAGTTGCAATCTGTAAATATTATACTACCAGAACCTGTGGACAAACTTGACATATGCATACCTTGAAGATATGCATATCGTTCAACATCTATAGAATCAGTCTCATCTAAGGGAACTACAGGAATTCTAATTAGTTTAGTGTTCACAGACCATGCATTAACTATATATTCAACCGACTCATCTGGAAACCAGTCATTGGATTGTGGGTATCGATTTGTAAGCGTAAGCCACTGTGCTGCATCTTTTAATGAAGCTGCAGGGTTACTTCCTAATAAACATTGAGCCATTAGTCTTACCTCCTTTAATCAATTTCTTGATTGACTGTAATTATGCAGTCGTCAATAGATCCATGTAATGTGAAACATGCATATGCCATGCTGTTTAGATGTCCACCTGAAGAGGCTAGAGTAAAATCTAGTTTACCATGTTCAAGATCTGACTGTATAAGATTAGCTGCAATTGATGATCCAGATTTCACAATATTAGCAAAATTGACATAACCTGTGGTAACTTGTTCAAAATTCCATTTATACGTCTTCATTTGCTGATAAGTTGTATCTGTGCTACCATTCCACCTTATCCTAATAGTATCACCTGCTACGCAGGGAATAAGTCCAGTTATGAACGTAGACGAATACGAAGTAGGATCACCGCTAGAGCTTGTCCATCTACTTGCAGAATACATAGGAGTTTTACCTATATACTTTTTAGATAGATTGAGGGAATTTTCTAGCAGATTTGTGTACTTCAGACCGTTGCTATCAATACCGTTGTATACCTTACAAGCAATTGTACCATATGCATTGAAATCACCGCTACCTTTTTGATAAATTTTACCTTCTGCCCAGTGATCCGTTGCAGATGACGATAATGTATGCGCCATTGGTGTAATTACTCCAGACATTGAAATTGTGTACCCTTGAAACAATACGTTTGCAGGAGAATAATATCCAGACATCGTGCCACCGCCTGAAAAATTGTCTACAGGACGTATAGGACATCCGTATATAACCATTTGTTTAGATGTGTCGCCTGATGTGAATGTTCCGTATATTCTAAAGCAAATTATGCAGAAATGTCCTACTCGAATATAGTATCCATAATTATCACTGTATGAACTTGCTCCTGCAACTGTAGGTGTCCATGTTCCATATTCAATACCTAACTTACCATCTGTAATGTTACCGTCTGTATTAAGCAAAGCTATTGTCTTACTTATATCTGGACTTAGTTTATATCCATGACCATCGAGATATGTAGGCATATTAAATCCTCCTTATGTGATTTATCAATTTTAATTGAAGGTTTAATCGTGCTTTTTGGTAATATAAATTACCTGAAAGATTAGTAAATTTTGGTTTTGGCGAAAGCACGGTGTAACCTTCAATTAAAATTGATAATACTTGCCGAAGGAGGTAATTTTGATGGCAGATTGTTATCTAACCAATCAGTCTCAAAAATTGACATATGTCATAAAATCTTCTATATTTTCAGGAGGTTCATTAGGTGGAGACTATGTAGATACGCTTAATTTCATCACTTCAACTGGATGTATAGTTATACTGAGCACGAATGATGGTTATTTCTATTATAGCTCTCATTCTGATGCAGATTCACAAGGTGTTCAGAGATGGTACTTTACAGGCACTAATAATAGTGATATTGGATATGTAATTGAATTCAATGAATTTGCAGAATCCTGGCAATTACTCAGCCTATCTATGCCAGATGTAAGTAAGTATCTACCGTTGACAGGTGGTACTTTAACAGGTAATTTAACTGGTAAATATCTTACATGTACTTGGCTACAAGCTACTGCATCTAACCACGCTTCTACTGCTGCAACTAAGATTGCAATTCAAGATTCACAAGGATGGATATATCATAGAACTGCAGCTGAAATTAAATCAGATATTGGTGTTCCTACTAAAGTATCCGAATTGACAAATGATAGCGGATACATTACATCTTCTTCAATACCTACTGTAGATACAGCTATTAGTGCTACTTCTACTAATGCAGTAACTAATAAGGCTATTGCAGCTAAGTTTACTGAGTATGATCCGTTAGTTGGAACTACGTCTACTATAACAATTGACGAAGCTATTGCAAAAACACTGGCAGGAGAGCCTATATCAATTTCTACTCAAACTGAAGATTATGGTGATCTAACGTTTACTTCTTTTGCATATGGCAAACGTGCCGATGCTGTTGCTGCTAATATGATTGCTACATATAAGGAAGACCTCTTATCTGTATCTTTAGTAGGTGAGCGAGGTAAGGAGTGGATGTTAGAAGTTCACGCTATGGCAACTACTGAGGAAATTCCTACTAAGACTTCACAGTTGACAAACGATTCAGGATTCTTGACTCAACATCAGAGTCTGGATAACTACGCTCTTAAATCCGCTATTCCTACCAAGACTTCTCAGTTGACAAATGACTCTGGATTCTTGACTCAACATCAGAGCTTGGAAAACTATGCACTAAAATCTTCTATCCCTACTAAAACATCTCAACTTACCAATGATTCCGGCTTTTTGACATCTCATCAAAGTCTTTCAGGATATGCAAAAGAAACATGGGTAACAACACAGATTCAGGCTGCTATAGACGCAACATGGGAGGCTAGTTACTAATGAGTACACAACAAGATAACCTATCTAAAATAGCTACTAGTATTAGATCCTCTAATGGCGAATCTGATCAGATTGCTGCAAAGCTATTTTATCAGAAAATTCTACAACTCAAAAGATACATGTGGGCTGACAGTAATCTAGTATACTGTGAACCTAAAGCAATGGAAGCTGTTTATGTAGCTAGAACGTACTGGATTGCTAGAGCTGCAGGTCGTGCTTTTACTTATACAGGCGGTCAGACCTTCCTAAATGGTGCAGCTCTTAACAACAGTTCTGGCGCAGGTCAAATTGACTGTTCAACGTTCATCCATCTGGTTATGCGTGGTATCACTTATGATAAATCACCTTACACAAATACAACTGCAAATGCAACATACAATGCCTCAAATCTAGCTACAAATACTTCGTATACATGGGCTGACGATCATATTCGTTCTAGTTCTACTATTGGTGGTATGGTTAGATATGCAGCTGATCTTGCAGCATATTATTGGACTGCTGGTAGAGCTTTTAAGGATGCAAGTCAACGTAAACCTGGTGACTTGATATTCCATTCGACAGAACAAAATGACAGATTCATGTCTATCACGCATGTATCTATTGTATCCGAAGATGTAGATGCTTATTACAATGTGACTAACTTGACGAACACAGTTGTCCGTACACAGTACGCAAATAGAAATGCAGATATTGTTTTCTTTGCAAGACCTGATTACGAACGAATTGCAGACAAGTCATATACATTTGATCCTAACTTCAACTATCTTGCCTATCCCTGGATATGTGGAAATTCGGGTAGTTTTAGTTCAGGTGTATCTATGACTGCTAGTTCTTCAGGACTTACAACATCGTGCTCCGGAGCTACTGCAGCAACGCAGATAAATCTAGTGTCTCAATCGTATCCGCTATATCTACCTGCAGGTAGCTACAAATTGTCAGGTGCACCAGGGTATCAAGATAGACGAGCTCGTGTAGATTATTCTTATTGGGGACTAAGATTATATCCGGGTGATGGACGTACAATTACTTCACAAGTAACAGGTTACACCTCTGCAAGCTATGGCAGCGCTCCGACAGCTGTAACAACTCAATCACAAGCGCTTGTATGGGATAAAGGTTGGGGCGCAACATTTACAATCAGCACAGGCATGGACTTCTATGCTAACATATACATAAGTAAGAATCCTACTACGACTGCATACAATACAACTGATACGTGGAAACCTACTTTGACTCGTTATGCATAATATATGCAACCTATCATAACAATATAATAATTGAATAATGATATAATAGCTTCGGCATAACCATGTCGAAGCTATTTGCAAGTAAATAAATACGATAGGAAGTGATCCAATGGCGGAAAACGTTATCATGCTTCAAGGTCTCAAATCAAGCTATTCTAAGATATCTCATGATTCTAATACTCTGTACTTCTGCACAGATACCCATCAGCTATATTTGGGAGATACAGAATATACAAGTAATCTAACTATTCTATCAGAAACTCCTACATCAACAACTGAAGGCATAAATGGTAGATTTTATTACTACAGTGGAAATGTGTATATCTGTGTAGTATCAGGTTCAGGTACTACTACAGCGTACAACTATATCAAATTAAACATGGACTACACTTTACTTCCTATAACTCAGACAGAGTATGACAACTTAACTACCAAGGATGACAAAACATTATACATAATTGAGGTGTAGGATATGATTCTAAAGTATGCTAAATCAGTTATGCTAGGGTCTAACCAAGTTAAGAAAATATATTTAGGTAGCAAATTAGTTTATACCTACATGCCTGTGGCTCCTGAAGTTTCAGAAGATACTATGTCTGGGGATAATCAATCATCTAGCTATGAAGATGGATCTACTACTTGGGGAGATCTTACATTGTCTGAAGGTTGTACTACATCTGCTGACGGTGTAGAAATTCAGGGTGATCAGACATATGTATCTGCAAATATTTCTGGAATGTCATATCCTATGACGTTTGAGTTCAAAGGTAGAGTTGACAGCGGTAGCTATAAACTGCAAGCTAATAGCCCTGGAATGCTATTTGGTATGAGTCCTACTCAAGATTCTTGGGGCGATGGTATAACCTGTTACTCAACTACAGATTACGGTATAATCATTGATACAACAGGTGCAATGAAGATAACAACTCAGAAAACACCTACATATGTTCACATTGTTTTAACTATTGATAGTTCTGGAAATCTTACAATGTATATGAATGGGTATTCTAATACATGGACATATTCTTCAGACGCAGGAACAACAGCAACTAAGAATTATATATACAATGGTCAAGGCGATGGTAGATTTGTAGGAGCTATCAGTATTATGAGATGGTGGACTTCTCAATTAAGTGATGATGATATAAAGAAGTTATTTGAAAATGATTCATCTGAATATCAACAATAGATAATAGGATTAACAAGAAATTTACTTGTTAATCCTATTATGATATATAATACATATTCAGGTCTGAATCTGAAATGCAATAGTTCCGGAAGCTAAGAATGGTCCTGAAGCTGTTTGATAAATTGCAGTGCTTTCCCACCTGGTGCCATTAGCGTCTGTTGATTGTCCAACTGCATAGAAGTAGCTGTTCATATTTGTAATCCATCCTGTAAATATGGTATTGGATGGCGCAGTGTAACCAGATAGATGTCCACCACCGGCTGTTATGCTGTCGATAGGTGTCAAAGGACAGCCGCAAATCTTGATCCGTGCGGTGGTGCTGCCTGCAAACGTGCCGTAAACAGAGAATGTAACAATCGCCATATCGCCCATCTGTGCGTAGCGACCTGTTTGTTCAGTGTAACTAGCTGCTCCGTCTACTGTCGGTGTCCAAACTCCAGTGATTACGCCTAATCCAGCCTCCACAGTACTTCCATACGCTACATATGTAAGATCATTGTTGTTGATACAAATCATCACAGGATCGTCAGTAGCTGTGGAATTTTTGATTGTAAATCTAGCGTAAGCTGCTCCGTCGGGGACGGTGTAGCTGCTGGCGTTGCCGATGAGACGAGACACCAGGGCCTTTGAACTGTCGTAGGCTGCCTGATAGTAGGCGTTGAGTAATGCCCCGGATTTGCTGATTGTCAGCACATCTCCGGGACTGACTGGGATGAATCCGGTGGACCAATAGCTGTCACTCGTATTCACCTGACCGCCGGATGCAATATATCCGGTCACCGCATCATCGGGGTTGTAGACGTTCTTGCTCCAAATAGTTTTGGGTTTTGCGTTTTCGTCCATCCAGGACTCCACACCAGCCTTAACTTGATCGTCGGTTGGAGAGAGTTTCGGAATTTCCGCAGATTTCTTGTTCCCACTACTGTCCCTTAAGGTGAGTGTAGTAGAACTATCGCTAGACGTTGTTGTAACTTCTAAATCTGAAATATTTAATGCTAATGCGTCTGTCAAACGACTGACTCGTGTTTGCACCCCCGCTGCACCTATGGAAATCAGAGTGTCCGCGTCCCCTGCATCGTTGGCCTGCGCGCCCACCAGACGGATTCCGGCGGCGATGCAGTCGGAAATCCAGCCGGAAATGGCGCTGTCCGCGGTCATTTCGGCGAGGGTGTGACTGCCGTTGGAGTAGTACAGGCAGATTTGGCAGGCCCCGGTGGTCTGGGCGAAATTCAGAGCGGTGGTGCGCTCTGAGGCGGTGAACGGGTCGATGACCAGCGAGAGGTACAGCTTCGGCTCCGCAGCCCGGACCGCCGTGAGCGCATCCATCGTAAAGGAATTAACGATCACGTTCTCCATGCCGAAGGATGCGTTTTTCAGCGCGGCAATCAGGGCAGTGACGGTCTCGGCAATGTACTCTCCCCGGATGTTGATGTAGGCGATTTTTCCGTAGGTCTTGCAGATATTCAGGTAAGTTTCAAGGTCGCAGGGGTGACAGCGTTCGCCGTTGTAGCGGGTGTTGAACGTGAAATTTAGGAACTGCGATTTTGTGAGATTGTGAATGATAGTGTTGTTGGACGAATCGTAGGAGACGATGTAGCCGGAATCGTTGAAGGTAAGTCCCGCGTCGTGACAGCAGACCAGCTGGTTGTCGCTGGTCAAACGGAGGTCGGTTTTGACGGCGTCGTAGTCGTTTTGGGCGCAGTGGAGGTAGTGCTCGCGGGAGTTCGTTGCGCCGCCGCCGTCCACATAGCTGTAGGCGATGTGCATAAATTTTCCGTCAAACCGGTCATCAAAGTTTGTTGCTGCAGCTATAGCAGCATTCATAGAATTGTTTAATTGATTGACTGCACTTTGCAAATCGCTTGTAGATGCAGCTCCAATCCCTTCAGGAGTCAACTGTTTTCCAGAATCAACAATATTTCCTTTTGAATCCAGCAAAGCAACATTATCAGCAGCTGCTGGTTTTGTTTTATCAATTTTATTTTGAGAATCTTGACAACATAAATAACACTGAGCCATCAAAAATCAACCTCCAATAGTAGCTTTTTAATTGCTGCTATTGAAGGTTGATTGGTGCTTTCTGGTAATTATAATTGGTTTACAGTAACCCGTCAGTTTCAAGCTCTTCGGCTAGATTATTATACATATCATCTTCATATGTTGCATCAAGGCGATATGTGACTTCTTTGTTTAGAACAACTGGCTGCTGAAATAGTTTTACGTCCTCGTGATAGATGTCTACATACAGAACAACATGATCATTATATTCGTCAACGTCTTCAGTAGGCTTGGCTTGAATTTTAACACCTAACTTTCGTTGTGCCGTATGCTCAAACACATCACATACACGTCTAAGAATGCTGTTAAACTTATTCTGGATATAGCTTTCCTCTGAAGCTTTAATGTATTTCTTCATATCATCACCTGCATTTTATAATTAGATTGCTCATACTTAGATAAGGTATGCAAATAATAACGATTTTCTTAAATTTGGTATTGACAAATCGTTAATAGTATCATATAATATACTTGTACCAATCAATAATAACACACGGAGGTTCACATTATG
>CAVKXW010000002.1:0-84260 GCA_963660215.1 Bacteroidaceae bacterium
GCTTTTGGATTCTTCATCTTATAGCCAGCATATACAGCCCAATAAGCAGCTGCAGGAAGAAGATCGTCTTTCTGACCATACTTGTAGGATTGAAACATAGGCTGGGTTGAACAAGAAATATACTGGTCAAAGAACAGATATGCATCCTGGTACTTGTGCTTACGTATAAACCAAGTGCCACCATTATAGAGATTTTGTCGAATCTTATTCAAATACTCTGCATGAGACTTACGAAACTCTATCTCAAGCTTGCCTTTCTTTACAGGAATCATCTCTACGGAATCAAGACCTTGCGCTATTACGAATAGCTGGCGAGTGGCATTAAAGAGCTGAGCCGTATCATAGGCTTGTTTGAGGTATAGTTTCTCATTGCCTTGTTCATATTGCTTACGAACCGATTCAAAAAGGACACTCCATATTTTCTTATTACCGCGATTTGCAGAATCAGTCAACAACTTACGCATACTAGCCTCAGCTTTTCCGAGGTCCTTACCAGCTTTGACTAGCTCTTTAGCAGCAACTATTTCCTTCTTCTGTCCCATCATGTAAGTTGGAACAAGAAGGACTGTCGCCAAAGCTATAAGACTATATATGTTATTGAGTATCTGACGTTTCATATTTTCTTCCAAATTAAATTATTATTTCACCAAGCAGCAAATGGAGCTTTACTTACTACCATATTCATAATAATACCAATAGGTATTGCCATAGGTGTCACGAATGGCATTTTTCTTTTCTGCAGGATTGACATATTTATGCATCATCTGCTGGAAATCCTGAAAATCTGCATCCATCACATTATCATGAAAGACACAAGAAGGCTGACTGCGGCGATGAGTATATAAAAGCAGAGCTTCTTTATAATGAACTGGCAGTTTTACCGAATCGACACGATAATACTTTTGCAGCTCTACTACAAATTTATCAAGTTGTCTATCTAATAAAAGACCACATAATGTATAATCAACAGGGATTCGATATTTCAAATGATGCTTTTCCATCCAAGGTGAAGGCTTTTGCATCCATTTAGGGGCCTTCCACATCATTGCCTTCACGGTAACGCCATCAGGCATCATCGCTTTGCTTGAGCCAATCAAGGGATAGGTAAAGAGACGATTTCCAAGTTCCCCCATCCCGTTAAGGCATGCTATTCGTAGCATCATGAGAGAAGAATCTGTAGCCAGGGATTTTTCTCCGACCTTCAATGCCTTTTCATACTGTTTTTCTTTCATAAGATGCTCCATGCGCATTCGCTCATGAAACAAGCGATCATTACTAGACACAAAAATCACAGCTATCGCCATCACCAACATTTGCGCCATGTTGAGCCACATGTAGCGAGAGAACCATCCCATGCTATGTGGTTCTGTTTCGATCGGCTCCAGTTGGCGAGCAACCCACATCGCCCCACCCCACAACATGAGACCCAAAGGGATAACAAACCACCATGCACCCATGGAAGGACATACGTCCATATCATTAGGAATGTCAGTTATCATCGCCAAAAAGAGGAATGACGGAAAATAAGTAAGCCCGTGGAAACGACGTTTCACACGGGTTAGTGCATAAACTCCTATTTGAAGAAGGAAAAGCACCAAAGTAATAAGAACCGGAGCCAACGTATAACTATAATCAGTCAATCCTCCCGATAAGATATGTTGCCCCACAGCCAATACGTCTGCCTGGTAACAAGCCAGGTAGACGTACGTGAAAGAGATAAAGACTATAGCACAAGCCACTTGCATCTTGGTCGTGCTATTCTTTTTATTTTCCATATTTCAAAACATTAATTTTTCTTCAGCACCAGTGCTGTACGAGCAGGCAAATATAACTTGAGCCACTCCTTGCGATCTTTCACATAGAGAGGATCGTAAGCTGTAAGATGAATCATAGAATCATCATTCAAGCCATTGCCACCGTAAGCCTTGTTATCCGAATCAAGCACCACGCTATAGCTACCTGTTGGCACCAAGAAGCCATAATCGGTAAACGAACGGGTTGGAGAGAAATTGAAGACGAACAACAAATCACCGCGCATAAACGCAAGAACTTGGTCGCCGTCATTGTGCCATATCTCGACAACAGGTGTGCTGTTAAACTTCTTTTCGCTAGTGATAGCCTTGAGCATATCGCGGTCAAAATCGCCCAGATAGTGATAGCAGAGCTCCTTGTTATCTACCAAGTTCCACTGTCTGCGAGCATACTTGTAGCTCCATCCATTCCCCTCACGAGGGAAGTCTATCCATTCTGGATGTCCGAACTCATTGCCCATGAAGTTGAGATACCCTCCATTGATAGTGGAAGCAGTAACCAAGCGAATCATCTTATGCAAAGCTATGCCGCGATGAACAAGGTCGTTTTCATCACCCTTCTTGAAATGCCAATACATATCAGCATCTATCAAACGGAAAACGATGGTTTTATCTCCTACCAAAGCCTGGTCATGACTTTCACAGTAAGAGATGGTTTTCTCATCGGAACGACGATTCTTAACTTCCCAGAATATGCTGGAAGGTTTCC
Source organism: Bacteroidaceae bacterium (assembly GCA_963660215.1). Classification (GTDB taxonomy): domain Bacteria; phylum Bacteroidota; class Bacteroidia; order Bacteroidales; family Bacteroidaceae; genus Prevotella. Next base: position 2,521 of record CAVKXW010000002.1, read on the forward strand.
AGTCTTCATCCTTCAGCTCCTTGATAGTCTTGATCCAATAGTCTGGGATGTTCATCGCCATGCGATAATTAAATCCATACCCGCCATCCTCAAACTTGGCAGCCAAACCTGGCATTCCGCTGACCTCCTCGGCAATAGTTATGGCATTCTTGTTCACCTCGTGAATCAAACAGTTGGCAAGGGTGAGATAGCAGATGGCGTTATCATCCTCATGACCATTGAAATAATCACCATAATTACAGAAAGCCTCACCCAGTCCATGACTGTAATAAAGCATAGATGTAACACCGTCGAAACGGAAGCCATCGAAATGGAACTCAGTGAGCCAATACTTGCAGTTGCTCAACAAGAAGTGAATCACTTCGTCCTTGCCATAGTCAAAGCAAAGGCTATCCCAAGCTGGATGCTCATGCCTATCACCTGGATAGAAATACTGGTTAGGGTCGCCTGCCAGGTTACCCAAGCCTTCTACTTCATTCTTTACAGCATGTGAGTGTACTATGTCCATGATGACAGCAATGCCATTCTGGTGAGCCGCATCAATAAGTTCCTTTAATTCCTCAGGAGTTCCGAAACGACTACTTGCCGCAAAGAAGCTACTTACATGATAGCCAAAAGAGCCATAGTAAGGATGCTCTTGAATTGCCATAATCTGGATACAATTATATCCATCTTTGATAATTCTAGGCAACACCTTCTCCTTGAACTCTGTGTAACTTCCCACTTTCTCAGCATCTTGCCCCATGCCAATATGGCATTCATAGATGAGCAATGGAGATACATTCGGCTTGAAAGTCTTTTTCTTCCATTTATAAGGCTCAGGATTCCATACTTGGGCTGAGAAAATCTTAGTTTGCTCATCTTGCACCACTCTGCGTGCCCAAGCAGGTATACGTTCACCTTCGCCTCCATCCCAGTGAACCTTCATCTTAAAGAGATCTCCATGTTTCATGGCTTTCTCGGAAAGCTTGAGCTCCCAGTTGCCCGTGTTCTTTACTCTCTTGCAACGATATTTCTCCGACTCCTGCCAGTTATTGAAATCTCCTATCAGATAGATATCAGTGGCATTAGGAGCCCATTCCCTGAACACCCATCCGCGTGCAGTCTTGTGCAAGCCATAATACTCAAATCCATTGGCAAAGTCGCTAAGCGTCATTTTACCATTATGGGTCAGTTGATTGAGTTTCCATAGAGCATGTTCGTGACGCCCACGGATGGCATCCTCATAGTCTGCCAAATATGGGTCGTTCTTTACGAGACCAATATGTTTTACTACAGCTTGGGCTGTTTTCTTGCCTGTTGTTTTCTTAGCACTTGCAGCCTTTCGGGTTGCTGTTTTCTTTTCTGTTGCCATATTATCATGATTTTAGATGGTTACAATTTTGCAGCTCTCTTTCAAGAACCTTTTTCTCCTAGCGATTATCTTAAGCCTTAATCTTGAAGATTGCCTTATGGATATCACCCTTGCCTATGCATGGCTGATGTCCATCTTCTGGCCAGAAGATGGCAAACTGACCTGGCTTACAAGTAACTAGTGTCTGAGCCTTCACACCTGGATATTTGGTAATGTCTTTCTCGGCATTATACTCTACATCAGGCAAGGCTGCCAATGGAGAATATCCGTAGGTTTCCTCATTGTCTAGCGGTATCTGTATGTCTATCATCTTGCGATGAGTCTCTATCACTGCATCTTCCTCCGCCTTTCCGTGTGCGACAGCAATGTTCAGGAAGAGGTCTGCCCCCTGGATGATATGCTTACCCACTTCAAGCGATGCAAGGTCATTCTCCTTGACAAACTTCACCACCTCGGCGAAAAGAGGATTGAGAGATACGTATCTCTCCAAATTGTCTAAAGTATCTACTACCATAATCTGTATGTTTTGATTTTTATTTCTAAACTTGTTTATAATAATTCAAAGTATCAGTCTTCAAATCGCTTGCCATTTTCATAGGTTCCGCGAGCTGTAACTTGACCATTGCGATCTTTCTCTACAAATCGTCCTTCACGAGCGTCATTGCGATAGGTACCCTCAAAACGTTTACCATCCTTATCTTCCTCGATACAGGCCCCCTCACGTTTGCCTTTGCGATAAACACCCTTAAAGCGTCTGCCGTCGGCATAATGGATAATCACGTTACCATCAACATGACCGTTTTTGAAATCACCTTCGAAGATGTCTCCATTCTTCTTGGTCAGCTTTCCATGCCCATTCTGCAAGTCATCCTTCCAGTCGCCAACATAAATATCACCATTTTTCCAGACAAAAGTACCCTGTCCCGAGCGCTGTCCATCATTAAACTGCCCCGTATACTTAGAACCATTAGAAGAGCGGAAAATGCCTTCACCTGTACGTTCACCTTGTACATAAGCACCTTCATAAACATCACCATTATGAAATTTATAGATGCCCTTTCCATCTTGGATGTCATCTTTCCAATCACCTATATAAATGTCACCGTCAGCATACTTGAATGTTCCTTTACCAGAGCGTTGGTTATCAAGCCACTGCCCATCATAGGTAGTACCATCCCCCCAATTAAAGAAGCCATTCCCGTTCTTCATGTCATTCATCCATTGCCCTTTATATTGGGCACCATTGGCATAGGTATACACACCTCGTCCCTGTCGTTTGTCCTTATACCAATCTCCATCATACTTGTCACCATTATAATAAAACATCACGCCGTGTCCATGCTGGAAATCCCTAAACCACAAACCGACATATTTATTATTGTTTTGAAAATAATAGGTGCCCTTGCCATGTTGCTGGTCCTGCATCCACTGTCCTTCATACTTTTCGCCATCGCTAAAAGTATAAACTCCGTAGCCTTCACGCTTGCCTTTCACATAATTTCCCTCATAGGTATCACCATTTTGATATACGGTGGTACCTTTGCCTTGTGGCTTACCGCTCACCATCTCACCCTTGTATTGACCACCATCTCTGGTTACGCAAGAACCGAGCGAAATCTTCTGGGCAGAAGCGTCTAGAGAAACTAGTGACAGAGCCAAGAACAAGAATAAATTCTTACCTCTAGCCGAAAAGCCTTTCTTATGTTTCATGTTATATTTTATATCCATTGGGTTATAATTCTAATTTATCAATCCCCAAAATTATAAGTTTTTCTGCAAATAGCCAAATAGATTAAACAAATTTAAGGTTAAATGAAGAAAAAAAGTTTTTTCAGAAAAAAAACACGCAAGAATACAATAATCCCATAGCGTTGCCGTTTATAAAGATAAAAGTCGATTTAACACTCTAAACATCAACTATTATGATATTAAATTGCGCAATTATTGACGAAGATCCTCAAGCCTTGCAATTATTGAAGCAATACATTGACAAGACTCCCACCTTGCATCTCATTGGCGCTTATCCCAACGCCATCGAGGCTGTAGACGGCATACGCCACAACCACCTAGACATATTATTTCTTGCCATACACATGCAGCAGATCAGCGGATTGGAATTCGCCAAAGTGGTGCCCAAGAACGTAAAGATCATCTTTACTACGGCATTCAAGGAATATGCCATCGAAGCCTACAAGGTAAACGCCTTCGACTACTTGCTTAAGCCTATCGAATACGAAGACTTCATGCGCTCCTGCGAAAAGGTGTTCGACAGCTATATGCAAGACGACAACTACAACCCCATCAAGCGTGACAAGTTCTTGTTGGTAAAACGTGATTACAAGTATGTTCGCATCCCTATAGACGACATACTCTTTGTAGATTGCGAACGCGACTATCTACGTTTTCACATAGCGGGAAAATCGAACGTGATGACCATCGGCAACTTGAAACATCTAGAAGAACGCCTTCCCAAAGAGAAGTTCAAACGTATACACCGTTCGTTCTTGGCCAACATGACAAGATTCGACACGGTAGATCAAATGCGCATCACCTATGGCGACCAAGCCATTCCTATTTCTGAATCATATTACGATGATATCAAGAAGTATTTGGATGATCACTTGCTATAGAATGTTTTTGAAGCAATAATAGGAAGAACAAAAAGCCAGAATCCTAACGGGAATAGGATTCTGGCTTTTACTTTATAACAACTGCAGTGGAGAAGACACAAAGATTGTGGCATCATGCGCCACCAAAAAATCTTGGTCCCTAAATCCCCAAAGCACAGAGATGCAAGGCATTCCGCAGTTCTTCGCCGTCATCACATCCACATCGCTGTCGCCTATGTATACCGCCTTGCTGCGGTCGGCGTGCAACTGGCGTAGAGCCTCATTGACCGTATCTGGCGCAGGTTTCTTCTTGATATCCTCGCGCTCTCCGATTGCTACGTCCACAAGATTGCCAAAGAAATGCCGACAAAGCTCCTGGGTTGCGGCATAAAACTTATTACTTACGACAGCAATATTCTTGCCACGGTTTTTCAATTCCTCCAACATTTCCATCACGTCAGGATAAGGCTGGGTGGTATCCAAATTGTGAACCATATAGTGCTTGCGGAAATCTTGATAGGTTTTCTCGAATTTTTCATTGTCAAGTCCATCGGGAATGGCTCGCTCCATGAGTTTCTTCACACCGTTACCTACAAACATTCGAACCTCTTCCAAACTGCGCTCAGGCATACCATTCATTTTCAATGCCGCATTGCAACTAGCCGCCAAATCTGCTAGTGTGGAAAGCAAGGTTCCATCTAGGTCGAAGATGTAGGTATCGAAATTGAACTGGGCATGAGGCGGAATCTTCTTGATGCGGAAATCCCCACCATGCAAGACATATACATCTTGATGGTAGATTCGCAGTTCGGTGTTTCTCCCCTCTCGCTGTTCGCAAAGTGTACGGTTTTCACCGAACTCCCATCTTTTCAATGTCTTTGTCTCCGCATCAATCACCACATATTTATATTCAATAGGTTGGTCTATCGCTTGCACATTCACTGAGAGTTCCCAGTCATGTCCATGGGTATGTTGCATTTGCAGGAAATGAGAAGGATTCCAATTACCCAATGCAGGATGGTTGCCCAAGAGTGCTACCGCCTCGCCCTCAAAAAGTTTGGGAGCATGCACCTTGAAGATGATGGTGCGGTCAAAGAGAGGCGATTCTGCGGGAGAGATTTCATCAAAAGGAGCGACCTTTTCCTTGATGAAGATTTGTGACAATTTCTCATTCTCCTCCTCCAGCCAAAAGTCTTGGAAGAAATAATTTTTACTGTCATCAAAAACATATTGGCGCTTAGATGCCATTGATTCTCTTCTTTTTACTTTTCCCTCGCCATCCTGCACCGTATAACAATAAGCCACTGCCACAAAAGGATGGTGCTTGTTCTGTCTCGACCCCATCTCCGCCTGCCAGTGATAGCCATCGTGAGTTACCATGGACAGGTCTATTCTCTCTTGAAAGCCATCAGCAGCCGCAAAGACCAGGTCTACATGTAAACCTTCTCCCCATTTGGCGCGATAAGCTATCGAAAATTTCATTTTCATATTTATTACCTTATTATATTGCTCTGCAAAGGTAAGTAAAAAGAAGATAGGATGAGCAAAGAATCATGACAATTAACCTATTTTAATTGCCAACACTTTGCCGTTTGCTATTTTTGCATTACTTTTGCAGCGAAATTCAAACAACATCTAACGAAATGAAGAAGAAAAAATCATTTTCTAAGTTATACCTCTATGGTGCCATCGCTTGCATAGCCGTGATTGCCATCGCAGGTTACCTCTACTGTTTCTCGTCATTCTCAAAGAGCAGTAAAACCCAGTATGTCTATATCGACACCGATGACAATATCGACTCGGTCTACAACAAACTTCGCCCATTCGCGAAGTCCATTCCTTTCCAAGCATTCCGCACCCTAACCCATCATTCCGGCTATGCAGAGCATATTCGCACTGGTCGTTATGCCATCATCCCAGGTGACGGAGCCTTGATGGTATGGCGCCATCTAAAGAACGGCTTGCAAGAGCCAGTGAATCTCACCATTCCTTCGGTACGCACTCTCGACAAGCTGTCCGACGAGGTAGCCAAGAAGATGATGTTTAGTAGCGACGACCTCTACCATGCTCTTCTGGATGAGGCTACATGCGAGAAATATGGCTATGACACAACCACCATCGCCTGCATGTTCATCCCAAACACATACGACCTTTATTGGAATGTCTCCGTAGAGAAGTTCCTGGACCGCATGAAGAAAGAAAGCGACAAGTTCTGGAACTTCGAGCGCACCGAGAAGGCAAAGCAGATGAAACTCACACCGCAGCAAGTCATTACCCTGGCGAGCATCATCGACGAGGAGACTGCCAACAACGGTGAAAAGCCGATGATTGCCGGGATGTATTACAATCGCCTCATGCTGCGCAATGCGGAATACCCAGAGGGAATGCCGCTTCAAGCCGACCCTACCATCAAATACGCCTGGAAGAGATTCGATTTGAAACGTATCTATAACAACCTCTTATATATCAAGAGTCCATATAATACATACAAGAACCCAGGGCTTCCTCCTGGACCTATCCGCATTCCAAGCGTGGCTGGCATCGATGCCGTGCTGAACCATGTACATCACGACTATCTCTACATGTGCGCCAAAGAAGATTTCAGCGGAACCCACAATTTCGCACGTACGTATGAAGAGCATCTTCAAAATGCTTCCAAGTATTCGAAAGCGCTCAACGAAAGGGGTATCAAATAAGAGAAATCAACGCATAACGACAGAAAAACTTACAAAATGTCATATACTTTATAAGTTTTTCTGTCGTTTTATTTGGTCATTACCCAAAAATATTGTATTTTTGCACCCATAACACTTACCAATTAAAAAGGAATTATCAAATGAACAGAACGATTATTACAGTAGTGGGCAAGGATACCGTGGGTATCATCGCTAAAGTTTGTACCTATTTGGCAGAGAACAGCATCAACATCCTAGACATCTCTCAAACCATCGTACAGGAGTACTTCAACATGATGATGATCGTGGATATGGGCAAGATGAAGAAGAGTTTTGAAGAAGTGGCCGACGATCTCGCCAACGTAGGCAAGAGCTTGGGTGTGCAAGTAAAATGCCAGCGCGAAGAAATCTTCGACATGATGCATCGTATCTAATCTTAAATAAGTAATATATAGCTATGATCAATATATCAGAGGTTATCGAAACCAACAAGATGATAGAGCAGGAGAACTTTGACGTTCGCACCATCACCATGGGTATCAACCTATTGGACTGCGCCTCAAGCGATCTCGAAGAGCTCTGTCAGAACATATACAACAAGATAACTCGTCTCGCCAAGAATCTGGTGAAGACGGGCGAAGACATCTCCAAGGAGTTTGGCGTGCCTATCGTCAACAAGCGTATCTCCATCACTCCGATTTCATTGGTTGGTGGCTCCGCTTGCAAAACTACCGACGATTATGTCAAGATAGCCAAGACCCTCGACAAGTGTGCCAAAGAACTTGGCATCAACTTCTTGGGTGGTTACTCTGCCATTGTAAGCAAGGGCATGAGCAAGAGCGACGAGCTCCTCATCCGCTCCATCCCTCAGGCCATGGCGCAAACCGACTTCATTTGCAGCTCCGTCAATGTAGGTTCTACCAAGACTGGCATCAACATGGATGCCGTACGCCTCATGGGCGAGATAGTGAAAGACACAGCCGAGGCCACCAAGGAGAAAGGCTCCTTGGGTTGCGCCAAGCTCGTGGTGCTATGCAATGCCCCAGACGACAACCCATTCATGGCAGGTGCCTTCCATGGAGTTTCCGAGGCGGATGCCGTAATCAGCGTTGGCGTAAGCGGTCCGGGCGTTGTGAAATATGCCTTGCAGAGCGTACGTGGCGAAAGCTTCGAGGTTCTTTGCGAAACCATTAAGCGCACAGCCTTCAAGATTACTCGTGTAGGTCAGTTGGTTGCCAAGGAAGCCTCACGTCGCTTGGGTGTACCTTTCGGCATCATCGACCTTTCGCTCGCCCCTACCCCTGCCATCGGCGATAGCGTGGCAGATATTCTTGAGGAAATCGGCCTTGAGCACGCTGGCGCTCCTGGCACCACCGCAGCCCTCGCCCTCCTGAACGACCAGGTGAAGAAGGGTGGCATCATGGCTTCTAGCTATGTAGGTGGACTGAGCGGCGCTTTCATCCCTGTGAGCGAAGACCAGGGCATGATCAACGCTGTAGAGGCTGGAGCCCTATGTATCGAGAAGTTGGAGGCCATGACTTGTGTTTGCTCCGTAGGTCTTGACATGATAGCCATCCCTGGCGATACCCCTGCCACCACCATCTCCGGCATCATTGCCGACGAGGCTGCCATCGGTATGGTCAATCAGAAGACAACTGCCGTGCGTGTCATCCCTGTAGTGGGCATGAAGGTTGGCGACAATGTTGACTTCGGCGGACTTTTGGGCCATGCCCCTATCATGCCTGTCAACCCATTCAGCTGCGAGGCCTTCGTCAACCGTGTGGGTCGCATCCCAGCTCCTATCCACAGTTTCAAGAACTAAGTTTTCTCCATATACTTAACGTTAGCCCCGGAGCAAGTTTGTTTTTGCTTCGGGGCTTTTATTTTCATATTAGTTTTTTACTAAGAGTTTCTTACTTGCCAAGCACTTCATCGAGCAAGGTATAGAAAGCAGGATCCTCTCCTACGATAGTCTTGATGATTTTACCCTCTTCATCTATCACGATCTTGGTAGGGAAGCCCTGGATGGCATAATCACTCAGCACCTTGCTGTCCTTGGTGTTGTAAACATGAAGCCAAGGCAACTGGTGCTTTTCCACAGCAGCCTTCCATTTTGCCTCGGTATCGTTGCAGTCCACACCCAATATCTCGAACTTGCCCTTGTATTTCTCGTAATATTCCTTCATTTTAGGCATACCCTTGATACACCAGATGCACCATGAACCCCAGAAGTCGAGAACCACAGTCTTGCCACGAAGGCTAGAGAGCGAGAGGTCATTGCCATTGATGTCCTTGAGCGTGAAGTCTGGTGCTACAACTCCCGAAGCTTGCACCTTCTTGGCTTTCTCCTCCATCTCGGCACGCTTCTTGGCACGGTCGATGATAGGCTGATAGAAAGCCTTCATTCTTCCATTCCTCACATTGTCGGACAGCAGTCCTACAAACTTCTCCATGTCTGCGATTTCATCTAACTCATCGACCAAAAGGGCAGTACACTCCTGACCAGCATTCTGCTTGGCGTAAGCCATGAGGTCTTCCACATACTTCTTCTCCAATGGCTCGGAACGCTTGTTCATCACCTCTCTCATAGAGTCGCGGTTGGTCTTGTTTACATTTTTATAATACCAATTCTTAAGAGAGTCAAGGTCGGCACGCAACTTGCCTACCTCTTCGTCCATCTTCTCCTGCTCCTGATAGAACTTGCCACCTTTGAGATCTGCCTTACTTAAGTTTTTTCCCTTCAACTGCACAGTCTCACCTGGCAAGGCAAGGATGCGAGCGCCACGGGCATAGCCCTTCTTCAACTCCTGCAAGTCGCCGATAAAAATCCAAGTAGGCGCATCCACCTTCTTGACATAATCAAACTTGTTTTTCTTCACAACGATGGTATCTTTCTTACGTCCTACCATTGCCACGAGCGAATCTGGCAGTTTGTCAATGCTTGCTTTCACTTGGAAAGAGCCGCTCTGCGCCATCGCAGCCATAGACATCATTGCCAAGGCTGCGCCTAAAATCATTTTTTTCATATTCTTATTGTATTATTATAAATGTATACTTTCTATTATTTCGGATTGACTCCCAACATACATAAAAGCCTACGCCTCCTCGTATTCGGTAGTGTCCAGGATGCCAGCCTCGGCAAGAGCCTCCTTGCGCTCCACACAGGTACCACACTTGCCACAATGTTTCTCACCTCCCTTATAGCAGCTCCATGTCTCGCCATAGTCGATACCCAAGCGTTTGCCTATGCGTGCAATATCTGCTTTAGTGATATTGGTATAAGGTGCTGATACCTCAACGTTTACAAACGTACCAGCCTTGGCGGCTGCATCGATAGCCGAGATGAACTCTGGGCGACAATCTGGATAGATGGTATGGTCGCCACCATGATTGGCAATGAGCACCTTCTTCAGGTTGTTGCTTTCGGCTATGCCGATGGCAATGCTCAGCATGATGCCGTTGCGAAAAGGCACCACGGTCGACTTCATGTTATCAGCCGCATAATGGCCCTCTGGGATTGCGTCAGCCCCCTCTAGGAGAGAGCTTTTGAAATACTGGTGCATGAAACCCAAGTCGATGGTGATATGCTTGATGCCCAAACGTTCGCAGTGCATCTTGGCAAAAGGTATCTCACGCTCATTGTGGTTGGAGCCATAATTGAAGCTGATGCCCAATGCGATTTCGTCTTTCTTGTCATAGAGCAGCGTGATGCTATCCATGCCACCGCTCACGATAATTACAGAATCCTTCATTATATTTTTCCTTTTTACTTTTTTACCTTTTTACTCTCTTACCTTTATCCGAACAAGCAGCGGAATGCCTCCTCCACTTTTCTCACAGGATGAATCTCTATCTGATATTTCTTATGGTCGAAACCATGGAAATTATATTTTGGGATGATGATATGCTGGAATCCCAGTTTCTCTGCCTCGGCGATGCGCTGCTCGATACGGCTCACAGGGCGCACCTCGCCACTCAAGCCCACCTCTCCAGCCATGCACCAGCCCTGCTCTATCGGCGTATCGACATTGCTGCTCAACACGGCAGCCAGCACGCTCAGGTCCATGGCAGGGTCGGTAACCCTCAAGCCACCAGCTATGTTCAAGAACACATCCTTCTGAATGAGTTTGAACCCCACTCGCTTTTCCAAGACCGCCAGCAGCATGTTCAGTCGGCGCTGGTCGAATCCCGTGGCAGAGCGCTGTGGTGTTCCATACGCAGCGGTGGATACCAATGCCTGGGTCTCAACCAGGAAAGGGCGCACGCCCTCAATGGCTGCGCTGATGGCCACACCCGACAGTCCATCATGGTCTTCCGTCAAGAGCAACTCCGACGGATTGCTCACCTGCCTGAGCCCTCCTTGCTGCATCTCGTAGATGCCCAGCTCCGAGGTGCTTCCAAAACGGTTCTTGATGCTGCGCAATATACGATACATATAATGCTGGTCGCCCTCAAACTGAATCACGGTGTCTACGATGTGTTCCAAAATCTTAGGTCCGGCAAGCGTTCCCTCCTTATTAATATGTCCTATCAGAATAACAGGTATGCCACTTGTCTTGGCGAAACGCAACAAAGAGGCTGCACACTCCCTGACCTGTGAGACAGAACCCGGCGAAGAATCGACATCTTCCGTTGCGATGGTCTGTATTGAGTCGATGACTATCATCTCGGGAGCTACCTCCTGGATGTGGGAGAAGATTTTTTCGAGCTGCGTCTCACAGAGTATCGTCACATGGTCGAAGTTAGAGCCTAGACGCTCTGCGCGCAACTTGATCTGATGTGCGCTCTCCTCGCCGCTCACATAGAGGATGCGACGGTCGGTCATGTTCAGAACCGTTTGCAATGTGAGCGTACTCTTTCCGATGCCCGGCTCACCGCCCAGCAAGGTGATGCTGCCAGGCACCATGCCTCCTCCCAGCACACGATTGAGCTCCTCGTCGCGCATGTCGATGCGAGGCTCGTCTATAGCCGAGATGTCACGCAATCGCATCGGTTTGGAATCACTGTCGCCATGCTGTCCGCCAAACATCGTGGCGGCGCCGCCATGGCGCATGGTCATACCTGCATTCTTGGCAGCCTGCGAGCCCGTGTCTCCCGCGATGCGTATCTCCTTGAAGGTGTTCCATTGTCCACAGCTCGGGCACTTGCCTATCCACTTGGCGCTTTCCTGCCCGCAATGGCTGCAAACATACGCTATCTTATCCTTAGCCATATTATCATACTTTTTGTTTATATAACGTTCAAACTGAGCACAAAGGTACTATTTATTATTGAAAACACCAAAAAAAGAACAAATTGTTAATGATAAAATTCAAAATTGCAAACCCGATATAGCAAACAAACCACCTCATCTACTAAAAATCATAAAAACATCGGATAGTATTTGTCGAATCAAATATAATTTTGTATCTTTGCCTACGGTTTTAGAAACCATCTGTCTAAGTAAACAATAATTAATACATAACTAAATAAAATTTAGGTAAAATGAAAATTGAAGATTTTAACTTTGCCGGTCACAAGGCAATCGTACGCGTTGACTTCAACGTGCCATTGGATGAAAAAGGTAATGTAACAGACGACACTCGTATCCGTGGTGCCCTCCCTACTTTGAAGAAGGTACTCGCTGACGGTGGTACCCTCATCATGATGAGCCACATGGGCAAGCCAAAGGGCAAGGTTAAACCAGAGCTTTCTCTTTCTCAGATCGTAAAGAACGTATCAGACGCTCTCGGCGTAGACGTTAAGTTCGCCAAGGACTGCGGCAACGCTGACGCAGAGGCAGCAGCCCTCAAGGGTGGCGAGGCTCTCCTCCTTGAGAACCTTCGTTTCTATCCAGAAGAGGAAGGCAAGCCAGTAGGCGTAGAGAAGGGTACTCCTGAGTACGACGCAGCCAAGGCTGAGATGAAGGAAAGCCAGAAGAAGTTCGCTGCCAAGCTCGCTTCTTACGCAGACGTATATGTAATGGACGCATTCGGTACAGCACACCGCAAGCACGCTTCTACCGCTGTCATCGCCGACTCATTCGACAAAGACCACAAGATGCTCGGCTACTTGATGGAGAAAGAGGTGAAGGCCGTTGACGCAGTGCTCGGCAACATCAAGCGCCCATTCACAGCCATCATGGGTGGTTCTAAGGTTTCTACCAAGATTGGTATCATCGAGAACCTCCTCACCAAGGTAGACAACTTGATTCTCTGCGGTGGTATGACATACACATTCGCAAAGGCCCAGGGCGGTAAGATCGGTAAGTCTATCTGCGAGGACGACAAGCTCGACGTAGCTCTCGACGTCATCAAGAAGGCTAAGGAGAACGGCGTGAACCTCGTGCTCGGCACAGACTCTATCTGTGGCGACGACTTCAAGAACGACTGCAACACACAGGTTTGCCCATCCAACGACATCCCTGAGGGTTGGGAGGGTATGGACGCAGGTCCTGAGACTCGCAAGCTCTTCGCTGATGCCATCAAGGGTGCCAAGACCATCCTTTGGAACGGTCCTGCCGGCGTATTCGAGTTCGACAACTTCGCAGGTGGTTCCAAGGCTATCGCCGACGCAATCGCCGAGGCTACCAAGGAAGGCGCATTCTCACTCATCGGTGGTGGCGACTCTGTGGCATGTATCAACAAGTTCGGCTTGGCCGACCAGGTTTCTTACATCTCTACAGGTGGTGGTGCCCTCCTCGAGGCTATCGAGGGCAAGGTATTGCCAGGTGTAGCAGCTATCGAGAAGTAATCCCCCAATAAGCAAAATAATATGTTCGAGGGCATCCTCTGTGGTGTCCTCGAATTTTTCAGTTATAAGCTTACCCTAATAATCTACATTTTCCCTTATTATAAACTTCATGTTTTTAGCTAAATAAAACTATAATATATGGATTGGATTATAAATCTGTTTACCAACACCGAGTCGGTGGCACACATCGCCCTGCTCTATGCTATCGTGATAGCTGTTGGTGTATACCTGGGAAAGATCAAGATAGGCGGCATCTCGCTGGGTGTCACCTTCGTACTCTTCGCAGGTATCTTGGCAGGACACCTGGGATTCACCGGACCTACCAACATCCTGACCTTCGTGCAGGACTTTGGCTTGATTCTCTTCGTCTTCATGATTGGTCTCCAGGTGGGACCAGGCTTCTTCGAGAGTTTCAAGAAAGGCGGCGTAACCCTCAACATGCTGTCTGCCAGTGCCATTTTGCTCAACATCCTCGTGATGTTCGCATGTTATTATCTCTTCTTCGACACCAGCAACCCTAGCAACCTGCCTATGATGGTGGGTACATTGTATGGCGCCGTAACCAACACCCCTGGTCTGGGTGCAGCCAACGAGGCTTTGCTCAGCGTGTTCCCTAACGGTGGCATACCTAGCATCGCCAATGGTTATGCCTGCGCCTACCCTCTGGGTGTGGTGGGCATCATCGGAGCCACCATCCTCATCAAGTATATCTGCAAGGTAGACACCGCCGAGGAAGAGGAGCAGCTCAACGAGGAAGACGCAGCCAACCCTCATGCCAAGGCTCACAACATGCACCTGCGCGTGGAGAACGCCTATATTGCAGGACGCACATTGAGAGAGGTGTCCGAGTTCTTGAACCGCGACATCGTATGCTCTCGCTTGCTCCACAAGGGCGAGGTGAGCATCCCTAACAGCAAGACTACCTTCGAGGTAGGCGACGAGTTGCTCGTGGTTTGCGCCGAGGCAGACGCCGAGGCCATCAAGGCATTCATCGGTCCTGAGATTCAGGCAGAATGGGATCGCTCGAAGGATGAGAAGGTAGAGCACTTCGTTTCTCGCCGTATCATCGTGACCCGACCAGAGATGAACGGTAAGACATTAGGAAAAATGCACTTCTCCAGCGTATACGGTGTGAACGTGACCCGCATCTCGCGTCAGGGCATGGACATCTTCGCAGGCAGAAACCACCACTTCCACATCGGCGACCGCATCCTCGTGGTAGGTCCTGAGGAGAACGTAAATCGTGTGGCCGAGGTGATGGGTAACTCCGTGAAGCGTCTCGATGCGCCAAACATCGCCACCATCTTCATCGGCATCATGGTGGGCATCATCTTCGGTAGCCTGCCATTCGCCATCCCTGGCATGCCAGTGCCATTGAAGCTGGGTATCGCAGGAGGTCCGCTGATCATCGCCATCCTCATCGGCCGTTTCGGCTACCGCATGAAGCTGGTCACCTATACCACCACCTCCGCCAACATGATGCTGCGAGAGATAGGACTGGTGCTCTTCCTGGCCAGCGTGGGCATCAAGGCGGGCGCAGGCTTCTGGGACACAGTGGCGCAGGGTGACGGACTGAAGTACGTGGGCTGTGGCTTCTTGATAACCATCATCCCTATCCTCATCATCGGAACCTTGGCTCGATTGAAGTTCAAGTTCAATTACTTCACCATCATGGGTATGCTCGCCGGTACTTACACCGACCCTCCTGCATTGGCTTATGCCAACGCTTCCTGCACCAAGGAAGCTCCAGCAGTGGGTTACTCCACGGTATATCCATTGAGTATGTTCCTCCGAATCTTTACGGCACAGATCGTGGTGCTGTTCTTCTGCGGCGGATAACAATCTGTAACATTTCGCCCCTAAATGTTGCGAAAGTATAAAAAGCATGCACAAATAAGATTTTTTGTGCATGCTTTTTATTTTTATTCCCATTTTTTTCGTACCTTTGACGCAACAAAAACAAAAAGAAGAAATTAAACCCTTAAAACGTTACATGCGTATGAAAAAATTGGGATTTTTAATTGCCATGCTTGCCATCGCCACCATGCCTGGCTGGAGCCAAGGAGCCAAAAGCATCCGTATCACGGAGGTGATGACTTGCAACCTGTCGAGCATCGTAGACGAGTATGGCATCAACAAGCCATGGGTGGAATTGAGCAATTCCTCCTTTACCACATATAATGTGCGTGGCATGTTTCTAACCACCGACCGACGGGTACTAGACAAGCACATGTCGCCCGAAGTACGCCGCCAGCTCATGACTCCCCTACCCAACAACGAGCCTCGCACCACGCTGGCCGGCAAGAAGAGCATCGTCATCTTCGAAAAAGGTAAAGAGTCGGGCAACTTCCAGCTTCCCATGGGATTACGCCCTGGGCAGCAAAACTGGATTGGCCTGTACGACGGTAACGCCGTAGACCTAATCGACTCCGTGAGCGTGCCTATCCTCTTGCCAAACCAAAGCTACGAGCTGAGCCGCGACTTCAAGACTTGGGCCAGGGCCGTTGGCGACGAGACCACGCCGGGCTACCTGCCGCAGGCTGTTGGGCTGAGCAAGAGCCAGCAGCTCAAGAAGACCGACCCACATGGCATCGGCATCGCCGTGCTCTCGATGGGCATCGTGTTCAGTTGCCTCGCCCTCCTCTTCATCGTATTCTGGGCTTTCGGAGCCTACATGAAGCACAAGCAGCGCATCGCCCGAGCCACCGAGAAGCACGCCACCTTATTATATAAGACAGGCAAGAAGACCATCGAGGTGACTCAAGAGATAGGCCACAAGACCAATGTCATGCTGAAAGAAGGCTTGCAGACCAAGGGCATCGACAAGGAAATATACATGGCCGTCATCTCGCTCGCCCTGCAAGATTATCTGGAGGACGTACACGACGTGGAGCCAGGCATCATCACCATCAAGCCAAAGCAGACCAGATGGAACGCCCCTCATTTCAATAACAATTCTAAACTATAAGACAAGACTATGGCAAAATATCAATATACAGTGAAAGGTGTCGACTACGAGGTCGAGATACAAGATATCGAAGGCAACATCGCCAACGTGACCGTGAATGGAATCCCATTCGAAGTGGAAATGAAACAACCAGTGAAGGCTGGCAAGCAGAAGGTGAAGTTAAGTGAAGAAGGAAGTGTGAAGAGTGAAGAATCCAATAGCTCAGCCGCTTCACCTGCTATCCCAACCGAGGAAGCTGCCCAACCAGCAGCCCCTGCTGCAGGAGGCAAGCCTGTGGTAGCCCCATTGCCAGGCACCATCAACGACATCAAGGTGAAGGTGGGCGACAAGGTGAACGCAGGCGACACCGTGGTAGTGCTCGAAGCCATGAAGATGCAGAACAACATCGAGGCAGAGACTGCCGGCACCATCGCCAGCGTGAACGTGAACAAGGGCGATGCCGTGATGGAAGGCGACACACTCGTAACCATTAAATAAAGAAGCTTATGGATTTCATCATACAAAACTTCAACGAGTTCCTGACCTACACTGGCTTCGCCAACGCCACGGCAGGAAACCTCATCATGATATTGGTGGGAGCCCTCTTTATCTGGCTCGCCATCAAGAAAGACTTCGAGCCCCTACTGCTCGTACCTATCGGGCTGGGCATCATCCTGGGCAACATCCCATTCCGTGCCGACGCAGGACTGGAGATAGGTCTATACGAAGACAACTCGGTGCTCAACATCTTCTACCAAGGAGTGAAGCAGGGATGGTATCCACCGCTCGTGTTCCTGGGCATCGGAGCCATGACCGACTTCTCCGCGCTCATCAGCAATCCTAAGTTGATACTCATCGGAGCAGCCGCCCAGTTTGGCATCTTCGGTGCCTACATGATAGCCCTGGCGCTCGGTTTCGAGCCCAATCAGGCAGCGGGCATCGCCATCATCGGTGGAGCCGACGGTCCTACCGCCATCTTCCTATCGAGCAAGCTGAGTCCGAACCTCATGGGAGCCATCGCCGTATGCGCCTATAGCTACATGGCGCTGGTGCCAGTGATTCAGCCGCCATTGATGCGCCTGCTCACCACCAAGAAGGAGCGTGTCATCAAGATGAAGCCAGCCCGCACGGTGTCGCAGACCGAGAAGATCCTCTTCCCTATCATCGGTTTGCTGCTCACCACCTTCATCGTGCCTAGCGGCTTGCCATTGCTCGGTATGCTCTTCTTCGGCAACCTGCTGAAGGAAAGCGGCAAGACCACCCGACTCGCCAAGACCGCAGGCAGCAGCCTGAACGACATCGTGGTGATGCTCTTGGGCCTGACAGTAGGTTGCTCCACACAGGCATCTGAATTCTTGACCCTCAACACCATCAAGATCTTCGCCCTCGGAGCCTTGGCGTTCATCATCGCCTCGGCTAGCGGCATCCTCTTCGTCAAGCTGATGAACCTCTTCTTGCCAAAGGGCAAGAAGCTGAACCCGCTGATCGGAAACGCCGGCGTGAGCGCAGTGCCTATGAGTGCGCGCATCAGCAACAACCTCGGACTGGAATACGACCGCCACAATTTCCTGCTCATGCACGCCATGGGACCTAACGTGGCAGGCGTGATAGGTTCGGCAGTGGCAGCAGGTGCACTGCTCGGTTTCTTCAACTGATAATGTAAAGATAATTAACCAAGATTTCTCACTTCCAGAAAACTCCCGAAAATAGGGGCGCAGAAGTGTTAAATCATTTTCTCTTAAGAGAAAAAATTTTTTCGCTTAAGAGAAAATTAAAAAAGTCTTAGGAGAAAAATTTATTTCTCTTAAGACTTTTTTCTTTAGGGGCTATAAAATGTAAAGATATTTAACCTTTTCTTATAGTCATTTTACCTGCCTTGGAAACCACTATTTCCACCTGATAACTCACATTGCTATCAGGCATGGCGAGCACCGCCTGATAGTGAATGCCCTCGGTGTCGGTCTTCAAGAAAACGATGTCGCTCAAGATAGCCTGCTTCAGGAATTCGGCAGGCACGGCCTTGGCAAAGTCCTTCTTATGGAAATCGCGAGAGAACAAACGGCTGGCTCCACGATACACATGCAGGTTCACGATGTTGTCGTAATAAACATTGTCTACCTCCACACCGTCATCATTGAACGAACTCTTATATACCTTATAGGTGGTAGGGTTCACTTGTGTATAGAGATGGTAGCTTTCATCGCCACTCTTCACGACGGTGTCTCGCTTGACGAGCGTATTCTGGTTCAGGCTTACCGCCACGGAATGGGCATTGGCAAACTGGCGGAGATAAGCCTTGTCCTGGGTCTTCACCAACTTGACCACATCGCCGTTCTGCACCTTGAATTCAAAAAGATGCTGCGCTTGCTTCACTATCGGATATTTCACCAAGTTGGAGCCCCTCATCACCAACGTATCGTCTGCTATATAGAAATAGGTGGGCATGCTGGTGGAATCTGGATAGTAAATGGTGTCGCCCTCCACACGGAAAGCCACATCATCCTCTTCCTCGTTCAGCCAGACGCCTTGAAGCATCTTCTTGGCAGCGGCATCCTCCTTCACGGCATTCTCCTGCTGGTTAGCCTTCTGACCACATCCAGCAAAGGCAAGGATACCCACCGACATTGCTATATAAACTATCTTTTTCTTCATAACGAATTTTGTGTTGTTACTCGAAGTAATCGGCTTCTTCGAAAGTTTTCGCCTTGAACTGGTCTTTTTCCGATGTCAAGACCTGCATACCTTCCGTAGGCCACTTCACCCCGACGGTTGCGTCGTCCCAACGGATGCTGGCCTCCTGCTGGGGCGCATAGACATTGTCTACCTTATAAGTAAAGATGGCCTCGTCGCTCAAGACCAAGAAGCCATGGGCAAAGCCACGGGGTATAAACAGTTGGCGCTTGTTGGCTTCGCTCAGCTCCACCATCACATATTTGCCAAAGGTGGGGCTGCTCTTTCTTAGGTCGACAGCCACATCCAACACCCTGCCCTTGATGACACGCACCAACTTGGCCTGTGAAAATTCACCCTTTTGATAATGCAAGCCACGAAGCACGCCCTTGCTCGACTTCGACTCGTTGTCCTGCACAAACTCTACATGTCTGCCAATGTGCTCGTCAAACTCCGCTTGCTTCCACGCCTCGAAGAAATAGCCACGGGCATCCTGAAACACCCTAGGCTCTATCAGCCAGACGCCTTCTATATCTGTCTCTGAATAATTCATAAATATACCTTATTATATTTTTAGGCACAAAGATAATGTTTTTTTTTCGGAACTACAAAACAAATTAAACTTTTTATGATTTCATCGAAAATTTTCTTTGCTTTTGTTGGTCATTTCCGAAAAAATCACTACCTTTGCAAACGTGATTGAACTAGAAAGACATATAGAGATCCTACTTTTGAGCAACGATTGCGTGATAGTCCCAGACTTTGGTGGCTTCATGGCTCATCATGTAGATGCGCGTTACGATGGCAGAGACAACATGTTCTTGCCACCGCTAAGAACCGTAGGCTTCAATCCACAGCTCCAGATGAACGACTCCCTCCTCGCCTTGTCGTATGTAGAAGCATACGACATCAGCTATCCAGAGGCACTTCAGCGCATCGCCAATGAAGTGGCAGAGCTTCGTCAGACCTTGGAGAATACTGGCAAATACGAACTCAACGACATAGGCACCATCATCCTCAACGAGGATGGCAACTACATATTCGAGCCTTGCGAGGCAGGCATACTGACCCCAGAGCTCTATGGCCTGGGCGGATTCAACATGCTCCCTCTCGACCAAGTGGGCACGGACGAGAGCCTAGAAAATGGTGCGACAGCAACCATCGTTGACATGCCAGCGAAGCCTAATGCCGTGTTTATCAACGACAGCGATGACGAAGAAGACGAGGCAAGCGCCGAGTTTGTCAGCATCAAGAAGAGCTGGCTGCGCAACATAGCGGCAGCCTGCGTTGCCATCATCGCATTCTTTGCGTTCTCCACCCCTCTGAGCACACCTACCGTGCAGAAGAGCCAGATAGACACAGGCATGCTCAACTGCATCATGCCAAAGGAGACCGTCAAGGCTGCCCAGCCGCAAGAGCTGGTGCTCGGCAATGCCACACAGGCAGAGGAGAGCATCCCTGCCAAGCCAACCAGCATGACGCAGGACAGCGAATTGCAAGCTTCCACATCCGCCTACTACAGCATCGTATTGGCTAGCCGCGTAACCAAGCGCAACGCTGCAAGCTACGCGGAAATGCTCCAGGACAAGGGCTTCAAGGAAACAAGAGTATTAATAACCAACAACAATGTGAAGGTCATCTATGGCACATACGCCACAGAGGGGGAAGCATACTCTGCCCTCAACCGCTTGCACACCTACGAGGCTTTTGCGGATGGATGGATTACAAAAGTTAAGGAATAAGAATCATGAAAAGAGTACGTTGCCCGAAATGCGACAATTTCATCACCTTCGACGAGACCAAATACCAGGCTGGTCAAAGCCTGGTGTTCGTATGTCCTAATTGCAACAAGCAGTTTGGCATACGCATGGGCGTATCCAAGCTTCGCGAAACCCGCAAAGAGGAGAAAATCGACGAAAACGCCAACGAGAAGGGCTATGGCTCCATCGTAGTCATAGAGAACGTATTCGCATACAAGCAAGTCATCCCATTGCAGATGGGCGACAACATCATCGGAAGATACATGAAGAACAGCGGCATCAACTGCCCTATCGAGACAGTAGACCCAAGCGTAGACATGAACCACTGCGTGATCAACGTGAGCCGCGACAAGAGAGGCAAGCTGAAATACGTGCTCCGCGACGGACCTAGCTACACAGGAACCTTCGTGGACAACGAAATCCTTGGCGACAGAGAGCGTCGCGTCATCGAGGACGGAACCCTCTTCACCATTGGCGCAACCTCCATCATCCTCCGAACCGCCGACAGCGAAGAAGAGTAACCAATAACGCCTTTACTATCGCAAATGATAATAAAGGCGTATTTTTATGCAATTTTATCTTACGAAATGTAAGAAATAAGACACAAAACGCAATCTTTTTGCTAATATTTTCTTTAAATTGAAAGAAAATATGTACCTTTGCATCTGTAAACATGAACGACGTTAGGTTATGGATGTAGCAATCGTAAAATACAATGCCGGGAATATCTATTCCGTGGTCAACGCAATGAAGCGCCTGGGCATCAATCCAGTACTTACTGATGATGCGGAGATGCTTCAGAAGGCAGACCGTGTCTTGTTCCCAGGCCAAGGGCAGGCCAAGGAAGCCATGCTCTACCTCAAGGCACACCAACTGGACCAAGTGATCAAGAACCTCAAGCAGCCCGTGCTGGGCATCTGCGTGGGGCAGCAACTGCTCTGCCGCCACTCCGAGGAAGGAGACGTAGACTGCATCGGCATATTCGACGTAGACGTGAAACGCTTCCAGCCAGAGAAGCACGAGGACAAGGTGCCTGCCATGGGATGGAACGAGATATACGACTTGAAGACCGACCTCTTCAAGGAGCTTGAGCACCCATATACCTATTTCGTGCATAGCTACTATGTGCCGCTCTGCGAGCATACCATCGCCACGGCAGATTATATTCTTCCCTATAGCGCATCGCTCAACAAAGACAATTTCTACACCTGCCAGTTTCACCCAGAAAAGAGCGGAAAGGTAGGCGAACAGATATTGAAAAACTTCTTAGACATCCAAAAGTAAAAAAGAGAGATATGATAGAACTCATCCCTGCCATCGATTTGATAAATGGCCAGTGCGTGCGCCTCACCAAGGGCGATTATGACCAGAAAAAGGTTTACAACGACAATCCCGTCGAGGTGGCTAGACACTTCGAGAGCCTGGGCTTCAAGCGATTGCACGTGGTAGACCTCGACGGTGCCAAATCAAAGCACATCGTAAACGACGCAGTGCTCAGCGCCATCACAGCCGAGACCTCGCTGGTGGTGGACTTCGGAGGCGGCATCAAGACAGAAGAAGACATAGAGAAAGCCTTTGCCGCAGGTGCCAGCATGGTGACCGTAGGCAGCATCGCCGTGACCAACCCTACCCTCTTCATGCTGTGGCTGGAGAAATACGGAGCGGAGAAACTGATACTCGGGGCAGACGTGAGAAACGGCAAGATCTCGATCAATGGATGGAAAGAAGATTCATCGGAAGGCCTTCTCCCATTCCTCAAGCAATATATCGACAAGGGAGTGAGAAACGTGCTCTGCACAGAGATCAGCAAGGACGGAACCCTGCAAGGACCAGCCATCGAACTATACAAAGAGGTGATGATGACATACCCACAGCTACACCTCATAGCCTCTGGCGGCGTATCATGCAACGAAGACATCCAGGCACTCGAAGCGGCAGGCATCCCCGCCGTCGTATTCGGCAAGGCTTTCTACGAAGGAAAAATCAAAGTCGAAGAGTTATTTTAATAATATAAAATATGGTTGGACAGAGAAATAGCAAAGGTTTGGCTAAGCGAATCGTACCATGCCTCGACGTGAAAAACGGCGAGACGGTGAAAGGTACCAACTTCGTTAACCTAAGAAGTGCGGGCGACCCTGTGGAACTGGGCAAAGCCTATAGCGAAGCGGGAGCCGACGAGCTCGTCTTCCTCGACATCACCGCAAGTTTCGAAGGCCGTAAAACCTTTACCGACATGGTTACCCGCGTGGCTGCCGAGATCAACATCCCATTCACCGTGGGCGGCGGCATCAACGAGCTGAAAGATGTAGACCGCCTGCTCAATGCGGGCGCAGACAAGGTGAGCGTCAACAGTGCCGCCATCCGACATCCAGAGCTCATCGACGAGATAGCCAACCACTATGGCTCGCAAGTTTGCGTTTGCGCCATCGACGCCCGACTCGACCCCGACGGATGGCACTGCTACGTAAAGGGAGGACGCGAAAGAGTGGAACTGGGTCTGTTCGACTGGGCAAGGGAAGTAGCCGACCGAGGTGCCGGCGAGATCCTCTTCACAAGCATGGACCATGATGGCGTGAAGCAAGGATTTGCCAACGAAGCCCTGGCACAGTTGGCAGAAAGCGTAAGCATCCCCATCATCGCCTCTGGAGGCGCAGGCAAGATGGAGCACTTCCGCGATGCCTTCACCCTGGGGAAGGCAGACGCCGCACTGGCGGCAAGCGTATTCCACTTTGGAGAAATCGCCATCCCCGACCTCAAGAAATACCTGCGACAAGAAGGTATCAACGTAAGAATATAAACAACCCGTAGGGAAAACGACCCTATGCAAAACATATAGAAAAAAAATGGAAATAGATTTCGAAAAAATGGGCGGACTTGTTCCTGCCATCATCCAAGACGCTGTAACCAAAAACGTGTTGATGCTTGGTTTCATGAACAAGGAAGCATACGATAAAACCATAGAGACTAAGAAGGTGACTTTCTGGAGCCGCTCACGCAACTGCCTTTGGACCAAGGGCGAGACATCGGGCAACTTCCTCAACCTCGTCAGCATCCAAAACGACTGCGACAACGACACGCTCCTGGTAAAGGTACACCCAGACGGACCTACATGCCACAAGGGAACAGACACCTGCTGGGGAGAGGAAAACGAACTGAACCCAATCCTATTCCTCTCGGAGCTGCAAGACTTCATCGACAAGCGCCATGAGGAAATGCCAGAAGGCAGCTACACGACAAGCCTCTTCAAGAAAGGTGTCAACAAAATGGCGCAAAAGGTTGGAGAAGAAGCGGTTGAGACCATCATCGAAGCCACCAACGGCACCGACGACAAGCTCATCTACGAAAGTTCCGACCTGCTGTACCATCTCATCGTATTGCTCACCAGCAAGGGATTGCGCATCGAAGACGTGGTAAAGGAGCTCCAGATGCGACACGACCCAGAATGGGACAAGAAGCGCCGCATCGCCAAGAGCAAGGGCGAAATGAAATAGAGAAACCAAACATCACATACAAACCATAGAAAAATAAAAAAAAGGATGTTAATAGATTATCAAAACGTCAGCATATACCAAGCCGACAAATGCGTGCTCAAGAACGTCAACTTCCATATCGACGAAGGCGAGTTTGCATACCTGATAGGTAAGGTAGGCTCGGGAAAGAGTTCACTGTTGAAAACACTCTACTGCGAGCTCGACCTCGTGGAAGGCGAGACCGACAAAGCAGAAATCCTAGGCAGAGACCTGAAGACCATCAAGCGCAAAGAGATACCAGCCCTCAGAAAAGAGCTAGGCATCATCTTCCAGGACTTCCAGTTGCTGCACGACCGCACCGTGCGCAAGAACTTCGAGTTCGTACTCAAGGCTACGGGCTGGAGAAAGAAGAAAGACATCGACAAGCGCATCGAGGAAGTGCTGAACGAAGTGGGCATGATAGATAAAATCGACAAGATGCCTCACGAGCTCTCTGGCGGAGAGCAGCAACGTGTGGCCATCGCCCGCGCCATACTCAACACCCCAAGGATCATCATCGCCGACGAGCCAACGGGAAATCTCGACCCAGAGACGGCAAGCCATATCGTGAACCTGCTGAAGGACATCACCAAGCAAGGCACCGCCGTCGTGATGACAACCCACAACATCCCTATGCTCGACAAGTACCCAGGCATCGTATACCGCTGCAAGGAAGGAGAGCTCTACGACGTAACCAAAGAGTACAACCACATCGACCTGAGCGAGGACGGCGAGGAGAACTAAAAATAAGACAACAAAAAAATTAACATTAAACATATTACGACTATGAAGGTAATGAAATTTGGAGGCACTTCCGTAGGCTCACCAGAGCGCATGAAGGGAGTAGCAACATTGATTACAGAATCAGGCGAGCCAACATTCGTTGTGCTATCAGCCATGAGTGGTACAACAAACTCTCTCGTTGAGATTTCCGACTATCTCTACAAGAAGAACCCAGAAGGTGCCAACGAGGTAATCAACAACTTGGAGAAAAAATACATGCAGCATGTAGAAGAGCTCTACTCCACCGACGAGATGAAGCAGGCCACACGCGAGTTCTTGCAGGGCGAATTCAACTATCTCCGCTCATTCACCAAGGACCTCTTTACCTCGTTCGAGGAGAAGAGCATCGTGGCACAAGGCGAAATCATGAGCACCAACATGGTTGTAAACTACTTGAAGGAACAGGGCGTAAAGGCTGTATTGCTCAGCGCATTAGACTTCATGCGCACAGACAAGAACGCAGAGCCAGACCCACAATATATCAAGGAAAAGCTCGCAGCCATCATGCAGCAGAACGAAGGCTACCAGATTTATATCACACAAGGTTTCATTTGCCGCAACGCCTATGGCGAGGTAGACAACCTACAGCGTGGTGGTAGCGACTACACAGCATCTCTCATCGGCGCTGCGCTGCCAGCCGAGGAAATCCAGATTTGGACCGACATCGACGGTATGCACAACAACGACCCTCGCGTGGTAGAGAAGACAGAGGCTGTACGCCAGTTGAACTTCGAGGAAGCAGCGGAGTTGGCATATTTCGGCGCAAAGATACTGCACCCTACCTGCGTTCAGCCAGCCAAGTATGCAGGCATACCTGTACGCCTGAAGAACACCATGGACCCTAAGGCAGACGGCACCATCATCGACAACGTAATCGTGCGCGGCAAGATCAAGGCTGTGGCTGCCAAGGACAACATCACGGCCATCAAGATCAAGAGTAGCCGCATGTTGCTCGCCACAGGTTTCTTGCGCAAGGTATTCGAAATCTTCGAGAGCTACCAGACCCCTATCGACATGATTGCCACATCCGAGGTGGGTGTGAGCATGAGCATCGACAACGACGCACATATCAACGACATCGTGAACGAGCTGAAGAAATACGGCACTGTGACCGTAGACTCCGACATGTGCATCATCTGCGTGGTGGGCGACCTGGATTGGAGCAACGTAGGCTTCGAGACACTCGCCACAGACGCAATGAAAAACATCCCTGTACGCATGATTTCTTACGGCGGCAGCAACTACAACATCTCTTTCCTCATCAAGGAAAAGGACAAGAAGCAGGCTCTGCAGAACTTGAGCAACGTATTGTTCAAGGACTAAGGAAGTGAAGAACGAAGAGTGAAGAGTAAAGAATCATACACCATTCTCGCACTCTCACTTTTCGTCCATCAATACTATATTCTAATTTTTAACTATAACAATAATACTGAGTCCACGACTCATTCTCGGGGGACTCAACAAACAAAATAAGGAAAAAAGAAATGAAGGGAACATTTCCTATAGACAAGTTTCAGGAGATACAGACTCCATTCTACTATTACGACACTGCCGTATTGCGCCAGACATTGAAGACCATCAATGAGGAAGCGGGCAAGCACGAGGGCTTCGAGGTTCACTATGCCGTGAAGTCAAATGCCAACCCAAAGGTTCTCAACATCATCTGCCAGGCTGGACTAGGAGCCGACTGTGTGAGCGGTGGCGAGATTCAGGCTGCCATCAACGCAGGCTTCCCTGCTGGCAAGATAGTATATGCAGGCGTAGGCAAGAGCGACTGGGAAATCAACCTCGGACTGGAGAAAGGAATCTTCTGCTTCAACGTGGAGAGTATTCCAGAGCTGGAAGTTATCAACGAGCTCGCCGAGAAACAGAACAAGGTGGCACAGGTGTGCTTCCGCATCAATCCAGACGTAGGGGCACATACCCACGCCAACATCACAACAGGCTTGGCTGAGAACAAGTTTGGCATCGCCATGCACGACATGGAGAGCGTCATCGAGGAAGCTGCCAAGATGAAGAACATCAAGTTCCTGGGGCTACACTTCCACATTGGCAGCCAGATTCTTGACATGGGCGACTTCGAGGCTCTCTGCAATCGAATCAATGACTTGCAAGACCAGTTGGAGAACCACCACATCGTGGTGAAGAACATCAATGTGGGCGGCGGTCTCGGCATCGACTACAACCATCCTAACCGTGTGCCAATACCAGACTTCAAGGCATACTTCGACACATACGCCAAGCATCTGAAGCTACGCGACGGGCAGAAGCTTCACTTCGAGCTAGGCAGAGCCGTAGTGGGTCAGATGGGTAGTCTCATCACCAAGACGCTCTACGTGAAGCAAGGCACAGCCAAGCAGTTTGCCATCGTCGACGCTGGTATGACCGACCTCATTCGCCCGGCTCTATACCAGGCTTACCATAAGATAGAGAACATCTCAAGCGATGAGCCAGAGGAAACATACGATGTGGTAGGTCCGATTTGCGAATCGAGCGATGTCTTCGCCAAGGCTATCGACATCAACAAAACGCATCGAGGCGACTTGATAGCCCTTCGTTCAGCAGGAGCCTATGGTGAGATTATGGCAAGTCAGTACAACTGTCGCCAACTGCCTAAAGGCTACATCACCGAAGACTTATAGACAGGAGTTAGAAGAGATACGAGAAAAAAGAAATGATGACAATTAGTTTAACAACTATAATAGCAGGCGCAGCAATGGTATTGTTGGCAATCCTAGGATCGCTCATCAATCCATTCCTGCGCTCTATGCGCTTTCCCAAGCAAGAAACAACAGAGTCGGAATCCATAGATTCTGACGAGGAAGCCGCAGCTGTTCCCGTTACTGTACTGATAACAGCCCACGACAACCTGCCAGAGCTGGAGCGCAATCTTCCGATGTTCTTGAATCAGCGATATGCCGCCGATTATCAAGTCATCGTGGTATGCCAAAGCACAGATGGCGAAACCCAAGACTTCCTGAAGCGCATGGCAGCCGAAAACTCTCGTCTGTATTACACCTTTATCCCAGAGAGCTCTCGCTACATGAGCAGAAAGAAACTCCAAATCACATTGGGCGTAAAGGCAGCAAAGCACGAATGGATCATCATGACGGAGCCTACATGCAAACCAGAGAACGAGAAGTGGCTGCAAACAATGGCTCGCCAATGCAAGGAACCCAACCATCTCGTATTGGGCTACGTAGCACTAGGCAATGAAACCAAAGGTGTGCGCCGATTCGAGAATATCCGAAAGGCATACTATATCCTTCGTCGCGCACAGAACACGTATGGATATCGCACCCACATGCCAAACGTAGCTTTCAGAAAAAGTGATTTCATGAAGAACCATGGTTATCAGGGCAACCTGGAATACGTACGAGGCGAATACGACTTCCTTGTAAACAAATATGCGCTATGCGGAGATACAGCCGTAGAACTAGACAGCAATGGATGGCTCACAAAGGACGAGCCTACAGACAAGAGTTGGCACAATGCCCATCTCTATCTGCTAGCGTCGAGAAAATCACTGGAAAGAGCATTCTCCATGCGAACCTTGATGTTCTTCGATCATCTGATGCCTCACCTCAGCCTCATCGCCTCCATGGCAGTCGGAGCTTACGCCGCCCTTACAAGTGATTGGATATTGACTGGTTGCGCAGGATTTTCAATCTTGCTGCTCTTGCTGCTCAGAATCATCATCGCCCACAAGGCTATCCGCCATTTCGACGACGAGCTCTCCACCCTCATGTTACCATTCTACGAGTATGGCATCATCTGGAGAAACCTTGCCAGCAAAATGAGGTATTGGCGAGCAGACAAGAACGATTTTACATCACACAAACTATAGACAACCGATGAAAGTATATTTGTTCATTACCCCACACAAGAAAATGCTCAAGATGTACCTTCCCTACACTGAAGCCTTGGGCAAAAAGCTCGACATCACCCACCAGTTGTCTGATGCCGACATCGTATTGATTCTTGGAGCATGGACTATGCAGGGTGCCCAACTCGCCAAGAAAGCGAAGCGAATGGGCATCCCTTACATCGTTTGTCCTCTTGGCGACATATCCAATCGCAACTGCAAGAATCCTTATCTAAAGCGCAGCTTGCAATCACTCGTCTACCAGAAGACCATGTACCAACACGCCCAACTCATCATCGCCACCACTCCGCAAGAGAAAGATTACTTGACGAAACTGGCATGGAACAAAAATATCTCCCTAGTACGATATTTCGGCTATAGCCATCTCACCTCAGAGGAAGCCATGGTGGAAGACTGGAACGACCATAACGCCCATACGCTTGCAGACTTTGAACAGCAAAAGGCAGAAAAGATAGCCGCCCTGACAAAAGATGCTATCATCACCCAAATTCTGCAAATCAAGAGCCGAATGCCTCACAAGAACATCCCACAAAAGTATCTCGACGACTTGCATACCCTTCTCTATGCAGACGATTATGACGAAGACACCATCAACAGCGAGCTCGAAAAACTGAAATTATCCAGCTATGCAGCCTCTGTCTTCCAAGCCATGACAGAAAAGACGGGGCTAACCGAAGGCTTCATGCCTCTGCCTGCAAAGAAAGGAAGAAAGAGCGCAGAGATTATCAAATACATAAAAAATAATTGATTCATCAAATATTGTTGAGCACAAAGGTAATTTCCGAAACTTGAAAAAGGTAATTGAACAAAAAAATAGCCCAGGTCGACACCATGACCTGGGCTATTTTTATGTTTGGCAAAACTTTATTGAATTTTTGCTCCCCAATATTTTACAAACTTAATCTTTTTATCTTTAGCGACAGTAGGTTTCTCCCATTTGCCACCCAGAATCAAGATTTGTGTTTTCCGCTGGGCAGGTACAGCATCCACAGCCTCCTGAAGAGACATGTAGTTACCTCTACCCTGTGCACTTACCACATAATCGAAATGGCGAACATGTTTTTTCAAAGCTGGTATTTTCTCAGCTATGGCATCAGCCAGAGCATTGGCTATCACATGCGCTCCATATACATTATAGTGAGTATTGTCCTGCTTGCCCTTAGGCACCTGCTTGTTTTCTCCAGGCAAGAACCACATGTGCAGCTTCCGACTTTCAACGATGCCCATGGATGTCTCTATATCATGAGTCAGCTTAGTGGCATCTATAAAGACGACTTGCTTCTCTGCGGCTATTTTCCTCGGCACCATCACATACTCACCATGGGTATCGATGAGCGTATCGCTATTGATGGCTTCCTCACCTGCATACACCTTGTTTCGAAGTTTCTCATCATCGTCATTCTTGAGTTCCTCTGAATAATAACAGCGGCGCACCACACTGTTCATCAAAACGGGAATGCCACCTTTTTGACGAGTCTCATCTACATAACGACGAAGGTTCGCATCAAATGTGCCCCCTATCGTGGTATGGCGCTTAGGGTCTGGCTTCTCATCATTGTGTCCAAACTGAATGAACACATAATCACCAGGCTGAATTTTATCCAGCACTTTCTGCCATCTTCCCTCATCTATGAAACTCTTTGAACTTCTACCATTCACGGCATGATTGTCCACGATAATGCTTTCATCAAAACATCCTTGCAAAACCATGCCCCAGCCACGCTCAGGTTGTCTCTCAGGATGGTTCTTCTCGGCAGCCGTAGAATCGCCGATGATGAAAATAGTAGTCTTCTTGCTACTCGATGTCATAACAAGCAGGCATACGAGCAGGGAAAGAAAAGATAGATATTTTTTCATTGTTTTAGCTTGTTTTTATCTGATGGTTTGTATTTGTAGCTTGTATCTATAGCATGTATATTTTATAGAATAATAATAAAGCCCGCTTTTTGTACAGATTTTCAAATCTCCGTAAGCAAAAAAACGGGCTATATGCTAGTAGAATGTTTATTTCTTGACAGCAGCTATCAGTTCTTC
This sequence comes from Bacteroidaceae bacterium, assembly GCA_963660215.1. Classification (GTDB taxonomy): domain Bacteria; phylum Bacteroidota; class Bacteroidia; order Bacteroidales; family Bacteroidaceae; genus Prevotella. Next base: position 33,480 of record CAVKXW010000002.1, read on the forward strand.
GGCAGAGACCAAAGTCTGCTCACCACTCTCCATGTTCTTTAAAGTCACCTTGCCTTGTGTCATCTCGTTTTCGCCAGCCAATACGACAAACGGAATCTGCTTGGCATTGGCATAGCTCATCTGCTTCTTCATCTTCGCCTTGTCGGGGAAGATTTCGGTACGGATACCAGCAGCACGAGCAGCACTTACGATAGGAAGACAATATGCAGTCTCTTTCTCGCCAAAGTTGATGAACAACACTTGGGTAGCATTCACTGCCTCCTTAGGATAGAGGTCGAGGGCATTCAGCACATCATAGATGCGGTCGGCACCAAAACTGATACCTACGCCACTCAATCCTGGAAGTCCGAAGATGCCTGTAAGGTTGTCGTAACGACCACCGCCCGTGATACTGCCCATAGGAGTATCGAGCGCCTTCACCTCGAAGATGGCACCAGTGTAATAATTCAAGCCACGTGCCAATGTGAGGTCGAGCTCTATCTCATTGTTCAAGCCTACGGATTTTAATGTATCAAGGATAAACTTAGTTTCCTCAACACCTTTCAGACCTGTCTCTGAACCTTCGAGCACCTTGGAAATCACGGCTAGCTTCTCGTCGTTGGTACCAGAGAGAGAGATGATAGGCTGTAGCTTCTCGATAGCCTCTTCGGAGATACCATCCTGACGCAACTCCTCATTTACATTGTCGAGACCGATCTTGTCGAGCTTATCGATGGCAACGGTAATATCCACGATTTTCTCTGCCTCGCCAATCACCTCAGCGATGCCAGTAAGAATCTTACGGTTGTTAATCTTGATGCAAACACGCACACCAAACTTTGTAAACACTGTATCGACAATCTGCATCAACTCTACCTCGTTGAGCAAAGAATCTGAGCCCACAACGTCGGCATCACACTGATAGAACTCGCGATAACGCCCCTTCTGAGGACGGTCGGCACGCCATACTGGCTGAATCTGATAACGCTTGAAAGGCATCTGCAACTCCTCGCGATGCTGCACCACATAACGTGCGAAAGGAACCGTCAAGTCATAGCGCAATCCTTTCTCGCAGAGCTTGGCAGCAAGTTTCAAGGAGCCTAGCTGATGAATATCCTCATCAGTCACCTTATTCATATAGTCGCCTGAGTTCAATATTTTGAAGAGCAACTTGTCACCTTCCTCGCCATACTTGCCCATCAAGGTATGAAGGGTTTCCATGGCTGGAGTTTCAATCTGCTGGAATCCGTAGAGAGCATAGACATCCTTTATGGTGTTGAAGATGTAGTTGCGTTTCGCCATCTCTACTGGTCCAAAATCTCTTGTACCCTTTGGTATACTTGGTTTCTGTGCCATACGATTATTTTCTAACGATTGTTTGAGCACGGTCTGGACCTATTGAGATAATGCCAATCTTGGTCTCAAGGAAGTCTTCTACGAATGCAATGTAATCCTTGAATTCCTGAGGGAACTGATCCTCGGAAGTAAACTGTGTCATATCAGTCTTCCATCCCTTGAATTCCATATAAACAGGCTCTACATCATCAATCTCATAAGGGAAATCTGTTGTAACTGTTCCATCCTTCAACTTATAAGCGACACAAGCCTTAATGGTATCAAAACCATCAAGCACATCACTCTTCATCATGATAAGTTCCGTTACACCATTTACCATTACGGAATATTTGAGCTGTACCAAGTCGCACCAACCACAACGACGCTCACGGCCTGTCACGGCACCATACTCATGTCCGAGGTCACGAATCTTTGCGCCAGTCTCATCGAATAGCTCTGTTGGGAAAGGACCTGCGCCCACACGTGTGCAATAAGCCTTCATGATGCCGTATACATTACCGATGCGGTTAGGACCAATGCCCAAGCCGATGCAAGCACCAGCACAGATGGTATTCGAAGAGGTTACGAAAGGATAAGATCCGAAGTCGACATCCAGCATCGTGCCCTGGGCACCCTCGCAGAGGATGTCCTTGCCAGAACGAAGCACCTTGTTGATTTCCACCTCGCTATCGATAAGCTTGAACTGCTTCAAGTATTCAACGCCCTCCATCCAAGTCTTTTCAACCTCGGTGATGTCAAAGTCGGTATAGCCAAGGCTAGCGATAGTCTTGAGATGAGCAGCCTTATGCGCAGCATACTTCTCCTCGAAGTGATCAAGAATGTCGCCTACACGCAAACCTGTGCGGCTCACCTTGTCTGTGTATGTAGGACCAATGCCTTTTCCTGTGGTACCCACCTTGTTCTTACCCTTAGAAGCTTCGATGGCAGCATCGAGAACACGATGGGTAGGCATAATAAGATGTGCCTTCTTGGAGATGTAGAGACGGCTCTTCAAATCATGACCGCTCTTCTCCAGGTCTTTTGCCTCACCCATGAAGAGATCGGGAGCCAAGACCACACCATTGCCGATGATATTCACCTTACCACCCTGGAAGATACCAGAAGGAATAGAGCGAAGCACGTACTTCTCGCCCTCAAACTCCAAAGTATGTCCAGCATTAGGACCACCCTGGAAACGAGCAATTACATCATACTTAGGGGTCAGTACATCGACCACCTTACCTTTACCTTCATCGCCCCACTGCAAACCCAGCAGGACATCTACTTTACCTGTGTTCATTTTTATCTAGTTTTATCTTGATATTCTGTTTCTATCTTATTTCGCATACGGGTCATCTTGCCTTGGCAAGAGCTGCATACTCCATATATGTACAAGGCGAAGGCATCTTTCCTGAATCGCTGCAACTTGGCGTCTCTGACAGCCGCAGTAATCTGTGGTGCCATAATTTCCGTCACCTTGCCACATACCGTGCATACCTGATGCACATGGCTATCGCGGCTATAGCAAGCCTCATACATGGTGCCACCTGCCAAACTATGCTTTACCACGAGACGCAACTCCAGAAAGAGATGCATCGTATTATACAGGGTAGCTCTGCTAACCGGAAAGTTTTGCTTTTGCAGCACCATGCCCAACTGCTCTATGGTAAAATGCCCATTTATCCCATATACGGCATCGAGAATGGCATAACGCTCAGGAGTCTTTCTATGTTGATTCGACTCCAAATAGTTGTCCAATATCTCGTGCACCTTCATTAGAATTTCTTCATTCATAATCCTTGTTAGTTACATAAAACGTACAAAGATACTCATATTCTACGACATAGGGCAATATTTAATTTTAAAAAATCTAAATTACGGCTTTTTTAATGTCGTAAAAGAAGAAACCAACATGATTTATTGTTATTAGAGGCATTTCAACTCCTCATATATTCGCTGTACAGGAAGTCCCATCACGTTGAAATAGCTCCCTTCCAATCCAGTGCAACCAATGTAGCCTATCCACTCTTGTATCCCATATGCCCCAGCCTTGTCAAAGGGTTTGTAATGCTCTATATAATAAGCTATTTCCTCGTCGGAGAGCGGCTTGAACCTAACCTGTGTCGTAACGGAGAAGGAACGCTGTTTCGTAGCTGTGGCAAGCGTAACCCCCGTCACCACATGATGCGTTTTTCCACTCAGCATTCGCAACATCCGCTTTGCATCCTCGGCATCACGAGGCTTACCCAGGATCACACCTTTTCCTTCTTGGTCGTCCTGTTCGTCGGCCGTAGGAGCAATCACCACTGTATCGGCCGTAAGCACCAACATCTCTGCCGCTTCAGTCTTCCTTTCGCCAGTCAGAGCATTCTGCTCATCGAACAGAAAACGATACGCCTCAGCCTTTTTCTTGCTGATAAACTCAGCCACTTGATACGCATCCAGGTCGGCAGGATAACTTTCATCAATGCCTTTCAGCACCCTTACCTCGAAATCGACATCAAGCCCAGCCAACAATTCTTTGCGACGAGGCGAATTGCTTGCCAAAATTATTTTATATTCCATAGTTCCGAATCATACTTTTATCCATAAGAATCACCATCCAAATGCCTTGGCATCAGATAGCCACAAGCCTTTGGCACGCAACACTTGCTCCACAATATCGCGCCCCACGCCATCGCCCCCATCATAGGAAGAGACATAGGTAGAAATCGACTTGATATCGGAGCAGGCATCGGCAGGACAACATGGGCATCCACACTTACGCATAATCTCATAGTCGGGGATGTCATCGCCCACATAGATAATCTCTTCATCAGCTAGCGAATACTTGGTCTTAAGCTCCTCGTACGCCTTTATTTTCACAGCGCATCCCATGTAAATATCCCGAATGCCCAAATTCTCATATCTCACCTGGACGGCATGCGTATTTCCACCCGTCAAGATAACGATGCGCACCCCTTGTTTCTGCGCCAGTTGGATGGCATATCCATCCTTGATGTTGACCGTTCGCAAAGGCTCCCCTGTACTTGATAGGGTTATGGTCTGGCGAGAAAGCACGCCATCCACGTCAAAGACGATGGCCCTGACCTTGGTTAAATCGTAGTTTATCATAACAACATTATAATTGACTTCACTTTAAAACATTTCATTTATTCTCATTTGATTCATCCTGCAACGCCATCTCATGAATGCTCTCGCTAATCATCTCATAGATTTGCTTGTCAAGAGGCTTGTCGTCAAGAAGCGAAACTTGCTTGTCTATCACATTCCGATCGTAGCGAACCGCAGGCCCCGTCTGTCCTACCCTGGCAGGCATCATGTCCAGCTTGTCCACCGTCCTTTTAATCAGCGGAAGCAACACTTTGGGGGAGATCTGGTGTCTCTGGAGGATTTCTTCGCCCAATGCAAAGCAATGGTTTGCAAAATTGCATGCGAAGACGGCAGCCAAATGGAGATACTTCCGTCTCTCGCTGTCCAGCACGCTCACATCGCCCGACACCACCCTGCCTAGTTCCAGAAGCATGTCGGTCTCAGTCTGTCCGTTACCTTCCACAAAGCAAGGTATTCCCTTGAAATCCAGCACATGAGTTTTAGAAAACGTTTGCATGGGGTAAAAAACACCATAATGCGAACAATGTCCCCTGAAGACATCCATCGGCATGGAGCCTGCCGTATGGACAAACATCTTATCGCTCCTACCCTCGCAAAGCCGAGCGATCACCTCCTCCAAGGCATCATCCTTGATGGAGATGACATAGAGGTCTGCATCCCTTTGCACTTGCGACAATTCCGATGTGGCGTCAGCTTCGATGGCTTCAGCCAATTTTTTAGCTGAAAGCAAGGTTCTGCTATACACCTGTGTTACGTTATAGGGAGTATGTTGCAACCCGAAAGCAAGATTTGTTGCCAAGTTACCAGCTCCAATTAGCACTACGTTCATGTTTTTATCGTTTAATTCTACTTAATTATGCAAAAATACTAAAAAAACATGATAGTTTACTTAAATCCCTTGTATTTTTATGATAAATTTATTATTTTTGCCACATGAGAGAATACGAGATAAACATATACAAAGAAAAAGACACCTTGCCCCCGATATTGGAAGGTGATTTTTTCCACAGCTTGGAGCTTTTCCAAATCCTAGGGCAAACTCCAGGCGCAGCCCCCATGATGGTCATTGCCACCCACAAGGGGAAAGTAGCGGGGCAAATGCTCGTCATCCTCTACCATCATCGTCATTGGGTTCCACCTTATATATATACACACGCACATGTGTATGGAGAAGGACTATACGCCCAAGACTATGATTCGAGCGCCATTTTTCCACTTTTGCTTCGCTCTGTCACCATCAGTTTGCGCAAGCGCCACTGTTTCTACATCGAGTTTTCCCGACTGAGCAAGAAGATGATAGGCTACCGTCACTTTCGTAAGCTTGGCTATGTGCCTATCCCGTGGCAAGAGATTCACAACTCCCTGCACAGCATGCCTCCCGAGGAACGGCTCTCCGAGCGCCAGAAATCGCTCATCCAGAAAATGAAGCAAAAGGGCGTGGAATGCCATTTGGCAAAGAGTGACAAGGAAATATCTAAGTATCATAGCCTGTTGAAGAGATACTTCCGTTTCAAGATACACCGCCATGTGCCAGACGAGATGTTTTTCCAGCTTTTAGGCCGAAGTCCATACGTCAAGACCTATCTGCTGACATACAACCAGAAGCTAATAGGAGGCTACACCTGCATCTCCAACCAAAGGGACACCTACCTGTGGTATGCGGCATTCCGCAGGAAGAGCTACATCCACCTCCACCCCGACACGATGACCATTTGGCATGCGTTGGAGAACGCAAACCAAGAGCATGCAGAGCATCTTCATTTCATGGATGCCGGGCTGCCACTCAAAAGCAACCTGTACCGTGAGTTCATCCTAGGATTCGGAGGGAAGCCCGTCACCAAGTATCGGTGGTTTCGTTTTTACCCGAGAATCCTCAACAAGATGATACAGTGGATATACAAGACATAGGGCGAAAGCTTAGCCATATCATGCAAAAAAGAGTGATTCGCCAAGAATCACTCTTTTCTATCCAATGCCTCATCTAGCTTCTCCAAGCCTCGTTCCGTGCAGAAGCCTCTTATAATCAGCAAGATATAATTATCAAAAATCGACTGCATCGGATGGTTGCGATACAGTTGGCGATGCATGATTTCCTCCATGATGACATGCCCAACCTCCATCACCACATCATAATCTACATTTTCCCTGAAAAGGCCTTCCTTCACGCCTGCCTCAAAGAAGCGTATGCTCTCCTCCCTCTCGTGCGCATGACTTTCCTGCAAGAAGCTCACCACTCGCGGCATCTTGTGAATCTCCTCATAGAACACTTCTCCGATTTGCTCGTTGCGCACCATCTGTTGCCGATATACATAACTGATGATATCTATCACATTCTTCGCCTCCAACCGAGCGTAGTTCTCGAAACGCACAAGCTCTTCCGCTTGCTGCTTTTTCATTCCAGCAAGAAGCAACTCTTCCTTGTCGCCAAAGATCTCATACACCGTACGCTTGGACACATGAAGCCCCTGCGAGATTTCATCCATCTTGACAGCTTTCACTCCACGCTTATAAAATTCAGGCATGGCATAGCTGATGATTCTGTCCTTAAGCTCTTGTCTATACTGATTAAATTCTATCATTTTCTTAAATTGCAGACTATTTTTGTGCAAAGTTACAAAAAAAAATAAAAAACCATTCTTTTTTAATAAGTTTTTTCGTACCTTTGCACAAACTTTTAGGAATCGTGGCGAAAAACCACGAATATGTAAGAGAATAAAACTTTAAACCAATATATTGTTATGGTAAAAATTACAAAAGAGGCGGCTTTAGGTTATCACGAGACTGGCCGTCCTGGTAAGATTGAGGTTAAGCCAACAAAACCTTATCACACACAAACAGACTTGAGTCTGGCCTATTCCCCAGGCGTGGCGTTCCCATGTCTTGAGATACAGCAAAACCCAGACGACGCCTACAAGTACACCGACAAGGGCAACCTGGTTGCGGTAATCAGTAATGGTACTGCCGTTCTCGGCCTTGGCGACATCGGTGCCATGAGCGGAAAGCCAGTAATGGAAGGCAAGGGATTGCTTTTCAAGATTTATGGTGGCATCGACGTATTCGACATCGAGATCGCAGAAAAAGACCCAGAAAAGTTTTGCGAGACTGTGGAGCGTATCGCCCCTACATTTGGCGGCATCAACCTTGAGGACATCAAGGCACCACAATGTTTCTATATAGAGGAGCGTCTGAAGAAGACACTCGACATCCCTGTGATGCACGACGACCAGCATGGCACCGCCATCATCTCTGCCGCAGGTTTGAAGAATGCGCTCGAAGTGGCTGGCAAGAAGATCGAGGATGTGAAGATCGTCGTAAACGGAGCCGGTGCCGCTGCCATCAGTTGTACCAAGCTCTACGTAGCTCTCGGCGCTAAGGTGGAGAACATCGTCATGCTCGACTCCAAGGGAGTCATCACGAGCGACCGCGACAACCTGACCGAGCAGAAGAAACTCTTCGCCACCGACCGTCGCGACGTTCACACTCTCGAAGAGGCCGTCAAGGGCGCAGATGTATTCGTAGGATTGAGCAAGGGCAACGTGCTCTCGCAAGACATGATTCGCTCCATGGCAAAGAGCCCTATCGTATTCGCTCTCGCCAACCCTGTTCCTGAGATCAGCTACGAGGATGCCATGGCAAGCCGTCCAGACGTACTGATGTCTACCGGTCGTTCCGACTATCCAAACCAGATTAATAATGTAATCGGATTCCCATACATCTTCCGTGGCGCACTCGACGTTCATGCACGCGCCATCAACGAAGAGATGAAGATGGCTGCCGTTCACGCCATCGCAGATTTGGCCAAGCAGCCAGTGCCAGATGTAGTCAACGATGTCTATCACGTCAACGACCTCACATTCGGTCCGAAGTATTTCATACCAAAACCAGTGGATCCACGCTTGATTACAGAGGTTTCTGCTGCCGTAGCCAAGGCTGCCATGGAAAGTGGCGTGGCTCGCACCCCTATCACCGACTGGGAGAAATACAAGCAGCAGTTGCGCCAGTTGCTCGGCCAAGAGACCAAGCTCACTCGCAAGCTGCATGACACAGCCCGACTTCACCCACAGCGCGTGGTGTTCGCCGAGGGTGGCAACCCTACCATGCTGAAAGCAGCCGTACAGGCTAAGCAGGAAGGCATTTGCCAGCCTATTCTCCTGGGCAACCCAGACCGCTTGAAGCGTGTGGCATCTCGCCTGAAGCTAGACTTGAGCGACATCGAGATCGTAGACATGCGCGCCGACAACGAGCAGGGCCGCCGTGCCAAGTTCGCCAAGCACCTGGCAGAGAAGCGTGCTCGCGAGGGCTATACCTTCGAAGAGGCATACGACAAGATGTATGAGCGAAACTATTTTGGTATGTCGATGGTTGAGCAGGGAGATGCCGACGCATTCATCACCGGTCTCTACACCAAATACAGCAACACCATCAAGGTGGCAAAGGACGTGATCGGCATCCGCAACGAATACAAGACATTCGGCACCATGCACATCCTCAACACCCAGAAAGGCATCTACTATATCGCCGACACATTGATCAACCGCCATCCAGACGAGGATGTATTGACCGACGTGGCAAAGCTTGCCGCTGGCACCGTCAAGTTCTTCAACGACGAGCCAGTGATGGCAATGTTGAGCTACTCCAACTTCGGCACCGACACCATGGGCTCGCCAGTGAAGGTAAAGAAGGCCGTAGCAGAGATGCAGAAGGAATTCCCTGAGCTTGCCATCGACGGCGAGATGCAGGTGAACTACGCCCTCAACAAGGATTTGCGCGACGAGAAATACCCATTCTCCCGCCTCAAGGGCAAGGACGTGAACACGCTGGTATTCCCTAACCTGAGCAGCGCCAACGGAGCCTACAAACTCCTCCAGGCACTGAACCCAGAGGCTGAGATCATCGGTCCTATCCAGATGGGCTTGAACAAGCCTATCCATTTCACCGATTCAGAAAGCAGCGTACAGGACATCGTCAATGTAACGGCCGTAGCCGTCATCGACGCTTACGTAGAAAAGATCAAGAAGCAGAAGTAAGGCAGTGGTGGAAATTCCACGCCATCATAGGCTTCCATACCCCAAAGCAGGTTGCAACAATACGTTGCAACCTGCTTTTTTCATAATTTTGCAATCGTTTGCGCAAACGATGCACTAATTTTTGTTAATATTCACATCTGTGCTCCCACACAATACAAATGTAGAGAAAAAAGTCAAAAAAATATTTGGCAAGTCCAAAAGAAAGAGTTACCTTTGCAGCCGTTATCCTGAAAACAATCTTTTTACCTTAAAGAACTAATACCTATTGAAGATTTGGAGCGGTAGCCTGTGAAGGTCATCGCTTTTTTCTTTTTCTAATACTATCCTCCCCCAAACATCGCAGAAAAAGCATTCGCATTGTTAAAACTTCATAAAAGAGCACAAATCAAGCCTCTATATTTTGTTGGTATCAAAGATAATTTGTAATTTTGCACCCCGAATGCTCATGGATTGGGCAAATATTACAGAAAAGTTAAGTTCGTTGGGGCTCGGTCAAGATCTGGCACGTTGCTGGACGCCTCGCGGAAAAACCCGTTTATATAAATAAATAAATGTACGCAATCGTAGAAATTAACGGTCAGCAGTTCAAGGCTGAGGAGGGCAAGAAGCTCTTCGTACATCACATCAAGGATGTAGAGGCAGGTAAGACTGTTGAGTTTGACAAGGTTTTGCTCGTTGACAAGGACGGCGCAATCACTGTCGGTGCACCAACTGTAGAGGGTGCGAAAGTAGTAGTAGAAGTAGTGAACCCACTCGTAAAGGGTGACAAGGTCATCGTCTTCAAGATGAAGCGCCGCAAGGACTATCGCAAGAAGAACGGTCACCGTGCACAGTTCACTGAAGTAACAATCAAGTCTGTAATCGCTTAAAATTAGGAGGAATTAGAAAATGGCACATAAGAAAGGTGTTGGTAGTTCTAAGAACGGCCGTGAATCAGCTTCACAAAGATTAGGCGTTAAGATCTGGGGTGGTCAGAGCATCATCGCAGGTAACATCATCGTTCGTCAGCGTGGTAACAAGCACTTCCCAGGTGAGAATGTAGCTCAGGGTAAGGATGATACATTGTATGCTCTCGCAGACGGTATCGTTTACTTCCACAAGGGCCGCAAGGACAAGAGTACAGTTTCTGTTCTCTCTCCAGAGGTTTACGCTGAGAAGACCAAGAAAGCTGACGCTTAAATTTTAAAGTTTTAGAAAAAACTATTCCAAACAAACAACATAGAAGCCTGTTCTCGAAGAGAGCAGGCTTTCTTCGTTTATGACGCAGGGAGTTTGCAAGCGACATACTTACACCCAGCAAGTGACATACTTAGCATACCTTAACAACATACTTAGCAATCCTAACCACCCCATAAGTATAAAAAAAGAAAAATTCTTGTTCAATTTTTTCTCTATCACAAATATTTTTTGTAATTTTGCCTTCAAATAATAGTATTATAAATAAAAAGATATTTTTATGCTTACACTCAAACTTATCAGTGAAGAAACTGAACGTGTAGTAAAAGGTCTCGAAAAGAAGCATTTTCCAAATGCGCGCGAGGCTGTGGAGAAAGTATTGGAGTACGATAAAATTCGTCGTGAAGCCCAGCAGAAGCTTGATAACAACAAGCAGCAGGCTAACCAGTTCGCAAAGCAAATCGGCGCTTTGATGAAGGAAGGCAAGAAAGAGGAAGCTGAATCCGCCAAGGCTCAGGTTGCTGCCCTCAAGGCAGACGGCAAGGCCCTGGAAGAAATCATGGAGAAGGCTCAGCAAGATATGACCAACCAGTTGCTCGAAATCCCTAACATCCCTTGCGACCAGGTTCCTGAGGGTAAGGATGCTGCCGACAACGTGGTAGTAAAGGAAGGTGGCGAGAAGCCAAACCTTGGTCCTGACGCTCTTTGCCACTGGGATCTCTTGAAGAAGTACAACCTCGTTGACTTCGACCTCGGCGTGAAGATCACAGGCGCTGGTTTCCCTGTATACATCGGCAAGATGGCTCGCTTCCAGCGTGCTTTGGAGGCATTCTTCCTCGACGAGGCTCGCAAGAGCGGCTATCTGGAGATTCAACCTCCATACGTGGTAAACGAGGATTCTGGTCGCGGCACAGGTCAGTTGCCAGACAAGGAAGGCCAGATGTATCATGCCAACCTCGACAACCTCTTCCTCATCCCTACAGCCGAGGTTCCTGTAACCAACATCTTCCGTGACGTCATCCTCGAAGAGAAGGATCTCCCTATCAAGCGTTGCGCATACTCCGCTTGCTTCCGTCGCGAGGCAGGTAGCTATGGCAAGGATGTACGTGGCTTGAACCGCCTGCACCAGTTCGACAAGGTGGAGATTGTTCGCATCGACAAGCCAGGTCACTCTTATGAGAGCTTGAACGAGATGCTCGACCATGTGGAGGGCTTGCTGAAGAAATTGGAGTTGCCATACCACATTCTCCGTCTCTGCGGTGGCGACATGAGTTTCACCTCTTCCATCTGCTACGACTTCGAGACGTGGAGCGCCGCACAGCAGCGCTGGTTGGAGGTTTCTTCCGTTTCCAACTTCGAGAGCTATCAGGCTAACCGTCTGCACTGCCGTTATCGCCATGCAGAGGACAAGAAGATTGAGCTCTGCCACACCCTGAACGGTTCTGCCTTGGCATTGCCACGCATCGTAGCCACCATCTTGGAGAACAACCAGACTCCAGAGGGCATCCGCGTACCTAAGGTATTGGTACCTTACTGCGGATTCGAGATGCTCGACGACAAGAACTTCGAATAAGATAAACAAACACATCATATCATATTTGTACGAGGATAATTTCGGCTGCTCCCTGGGCAGCCGACTTTATCCTTTTATTTTTTTCGAAGAAGCCATCTGATACCACATACATTATTCAAGAACAATCGACAATCAATCATAAAAACCGAAGATACCCATGAACAAGATTACAAAAAAGATTCAATACTCCGAAAAGGTATTTCGCTTCGACGTAGAAGCACCCCTCATAGCCAAGAGTCGCAAGGCTGGCAACTTTGTCATCATCCGTGTGGACAGCAACAGCGAACGCATGCCCCTCACTATTGCCGACGCCGACAGGGATAAAGGAACCATCACCCTCGTGGTGCAGAAGGTAGGACTCTCCTCGACCAAGCTCTGCGCCCTGAACGAAGGCGACGAGATACACGACGTAGTGGGACCGTTGGGCAACCCTACCCACATCGAGAATTTCGGCACCGTGATTTGCGCTGGCGGCGGCGTGGGCGTAGCCCCGATGCTTCCCATCATCAAGGCGCTGAAGGCTGCGGGCAACAGAGTGCTCAGCGTGATAGCCGGCAGGAGCAAGGACCTCGTCATCATGGAAGACGAAGTGAGAGCCTCTAGCGACGAGCTCATCATCATGACCGACGATGGCAGCTATGGCGAAAAGGGCGTAGTAACCGTAGGCATCGAAAAGCTCATCAACCAGGAGCATATCGACAAGGTTTTTGCCATCGGTCCTCCCATCATGATGAAATTCTGCTGCCTGCTTACCCAGAAATACAACCTGCCTACCGACGTATCCCTCAACACCATCATGGTGGATGGAACAGGTATGTGCGGTGCTTGCCGCCTCACCATCGGAGGCAAGACCAAGTTTGTGTGCATCGACGGTCCTGAGTTCGACGGCGCATTGGTAGACTGGGACGAGATGTTCAAGCGCATGGGCACCTTCAAGGACGCCGAGCGCGAAGAGATGGAGCACTTCGAGGAGCACCTAGCCAGCATAGAGACTGGCAAGAAGAAAGAGACCACGGATGTAACCATGGACGTAGAGCCGACATCCGAAACGATAGAGGAGTTGACCGACCGCAACTCCGAGTGGCGCAAGGAGCTGAGAGCATCGATGAAAGCAAAGGAACGCACCGCCATCGAGCGTGTGAAGATGCCAGAGCTAGACCCGGCATACCGTGCCACCACTCGAACCGAGGAGGTCAATATCGGTCTGACCAAGGAGATGGCTCTCACGGAGGCGAAGCGATGCCTCGACTGCCCGAAGCCTAGTTGTATGGAGGGATGCCCAGTAAGCATCAACATCCCGTCGTTCATCAAGAACATAGAGCGCGGACAGTTCCTGGCAGCGGCCAAGGTTCTGAAGAACACTTCCGCCCTACCTGCCGTATGTGGACGAGTTTGCCCACAGGAGAAGCAGTGCGAGAGCCGTTGCGTACACCTGAAGATGAACGAGCCAGCCGTAGCCATCGGCTACTTGGAGCGTTTCGCCGCCGACTATGAGCGCCAGAGCGGCAACATCTCCATACCAACTTGCGACACGCCAAACGGCATCAAGATAGCCGTGGTGGGTTCTGGCCCATCAGGCCTAAGCTTCGCTGGCGACATGGCGAAGAAAGGGTTCGACGTCACCGTATTCGAGGCACTGCACGAGATTGGCGGTGTATTGAAATACGGAATCCCAGAGTTCCGCCTGCCTAATGCCATCGTCGACGTAGAGATAGAAAACCTCCAGAAGATGGGCGTGAAGTTTGTCACCGACTGCATCGTGGGCAAGACCATCTCGGTGAAAGACCTGAACGAGCAAGGCTTCAAGGGCATCTTCGTGGGGTCGGGCGCCGGCCTGCCAAACTTCATGAACATTCCTGGCGAGAATGCGCTCAACATCATGTCGTCCAATGAATACCTCACCCGAGTGAACCTGATGGACGCAGCCAACCCTCACACCGACACCCCTATCAACCTAGGCAAGAAAGTGGTGGTGGTAGGCGGCGGAAACACAGCCATGGACAGTTGCCGCACAGCCAAGCGACTGGGCGCAGACGTCACGCTGGTGTATCGCCGCTCAGAGGCAGAGATGCCAGCCCGCCTGGAAGAGGTGAAGCATGCCAAGGAAGAAGGCATCACCTTCCTCACCCTGCACAACCCGAAAGAGTATGAAGCCGACGAGAAAGGAGCCGTCAAGGCTGTGATCCTCGACGTAATGAAGCTCGGCGAACCAGATGCCAGCGGCAGACGCCGCCCTGAAGCCACGGGCGAAACCGTGCGCCTGGACTGCGACCAAGTGATCGTGGCTGTGGGCGTGAGCCCTAACCCACTGGTTCCTCAGAGCATAGAGGGACTGGAGCTAGGCAGGAAGAACACCATCGTGGTGAACGAGCAGATGCAGAGTTCGCAAGAGGAGATTTATGCAGGAGGCGACATCGTGCGTGGAGGTGCCACCGTGATACTTGCCATGGGCGACGGAAGAAGAGCCGCGCAAAACATGGCAGAGAAATTGCTTCAGGGCTAGACCAAGCGTTCTGCCTCAATCAAGCTATAAAAAAGCTTCGCAAGAGATTCCCACCCCAAGGGGTGATTCGGAGTCTCTTGCGAAACTGAATTATTTTTACATTTTAAGATTGTTTCTTTTCCTAGGCTTAACAGAAAATATTTTTTCGGTTAAGCAAAAAAAAATTTTCTCTTAACAGAAAAAAATTTTTCTCTTAAGAGAAAATGATTTAACACTTCTGATGCCTAAAATCGGGAGGGTTTCCGAAGCGAGAACATTTTATTGAATTATCTTTACATTCTTATCCGTTCTTCTTAGGCAATCCTATCTTTTTACCCACCTTGAATCTGTCGAAGCCCTCGCCATATACACCGATTACGGCACTCTGGCTGACGAAAGCCGTAGGGTCTATCTCGTCTATCAGTCGGAAAATCTTCTGCGATTCGCGCTGTCGGGCCAAGACGAAAAGCATGTGCACATCCTTGCCACTAAAGCATCCATGGCCATCCATCACGGTGCAACCACGGTCGGCGGCAGTATTGATGGCGGCACTCAGCTCCAGATACTTGTCGCTGATGATGAAAAACTGAACCGAGCGGCGCAGTGCGTTCACCACATGGTCTACGCACAGCGACTGCACAAAGAGGCATACATAGCCATAGATCACCATCTCCCAGGAGCGCAGCACCAGATACGAGCTCGTGATGATGAAAAGGTCGCAAATCATGATGACATGGCCCAGCGACACATCCCAATACTTATTGATCATCGCAGCCACCGTGTCGGATCCACCCGTAGACCCATTGCACGACAATCCCAGACCAGCACTGCTACCCATGAAGAAAGCACCAATCACCGTAGCCATGAACGGCTGGTCATGAAGCAGAGGAGTCATCCCCACCGTATGCGTCTCGATGATGCGCGTGGTAATGGCAAAGATACTTACGCCATAAATCGTCTTCAGGCAAAACTTATACCCCAGGATGCGGAAGGCGACGAGGAGCAAAAACACATTGAGCGCCAGATAAGAGACAGATGCCGGGATGCCAAATCCCCAGCAAAGAATGGAGGCTATACCTCCCACTCCACCCATCGTGATATGATTGGGCAATAAGAAGATGTTCAAACCGATACTACCCTCTATCATCGCCAGCGCAATGATGATGTAGTCGCGAATCTCGTGAATTTTACTTTTTCTCGTCATATAATTATATAAATATGTATGTTTTAAAATTGCGGATGCAAAGTTACTGCATTTTCCGCAAATAGCAAAGCGGATAACCATAAAACCACCTAGAAATGATAAAAAATAGGTAAAAATGAGGCATTACGTGAAATATTATTTAAAAAATAGACTCTATCTAAAAAATATTTTCTATATTTGCAATCACTAAGCATTTATTAATTCAACAATAAAAAAATACTAGTCTATGGCTGAATACAGAAAAGAAATTGAGACATGGAGCACCCTGGACAATGGACTTCACTACAAGTGGTTGGTAGATTACCCTGCCTTCAGTGCGTTTGGCACCTTCGAACTCACTAGCGAGGAATGGGAGAATCGCGATTTCATCCAAAACTTCAAGGGCAATTCCGAGCTGACTACCGAGATAGACCACCAGAGCGCCTTGAAGAAAGCCATCGAGATGGTATCCCGTATGTTGAAAGACCTCTTGGGCGAGGAGGCGCCCAAGTTTACATTGGTGTGCATCCCAGCGTCGTTGGAAACGCACACCAAGCGCCGCTTCAGCGAATTTAGCGAACAGGTATGCCAAGCCACAGGCATGGAAAACGCATATCCCGCCTTCTCATATACCCACCAGGTAGACGAGGACGGCGACCCTATCGACGAATTGCACGTCGACACCGAGTTTTTCAAGGGCAAGCAAGTGATACTCTTCGACGACATCATAGCCTCTGGAGGTTCGGTGGCAAGATTCTCCAACCAGCTCGCCGACATGGGGGCAGACGTAGTGGCAGCCATCGCCCTTGGCAAGAAGATTTCGGATGGCTACGACCAGAAGAAATAAAAAAAAGAAGAAGAAGTTTGCAACTATTTTGATAAGCCATGCGTCTAAAAGCTACAAGACAAGACGCAAGACATCAAAAATAGTATAAAAATATGGAAACAAGAAAGATTGAACGAAACGTGACGAAGATGGGGATGGCTTTGATGCTGATGGCAGCCCCGATGGTGGCGCAAGCCAAGCAATGGTCGTTGCAAGACTGCATCAGCTACGCCCTGGCCAACAACATACAGTTGCAGAAGACACAACTGACGAAAGCATCCGCCCAGGAAGACTATCTCCAGTCGAAGGCAGCCCTACTGCCATCACTTTCGGCCAGCACAAACCAGAGCCTGAACTATACCCCATGGGTATCGAGCGGTATCAGCGGCGAAGGATTCAGCAAGGCCAGCATCGACAAGGTATACTACAACGGAAGCTACAGCGTGGCTGGCAATTACACCATCTGGAACGGCAACCGCAACAGAAACCAAGTGAAGCTAAACAAGCTGGCACAGGAGGAGGCTCAACTCGACTCTACCCAGCAGGCACTCAGCCTGCAAGAGCAGATAGCCCAGCTCTATGTACAGATACTCTACTCCGCCGAAGCCGTAAAGGTGAACAAGGAGAGCTACACATCGAGCCTACAGAACGAAGAGCGAGGCAAGGAGATGGTAAAGATAGGCAAGATGAGCCAAGCAGACCTGGCGCAACTCACCGCCCAAAGAGCACAAGACGAGTACGACATCGTGCAGGCAGAAAACAATGTCAAGAACTACAAGCGCCAGCTCAAGGAAGTGCTCCAGCTGACCACAGACGAGGCATTCGACATCCTAGAGCCCGCCACCACCGACCAGATGGCATTGGCGCAGATACCAGCCCTACAGAGCGTATACACCGCAGCCCTACAGAGCAGGCCTGAGTTCGTGAAATACCAAAACCAGCTAGAGCAAAACGACCTGAACGTCAAGATGGCAAAGGCTGGCAAGATGCCTACCGTAAGTGCCAACGCTGGATTGACAACGAGCACCACATCCATGAACAAGAACGGATGGGGCAACCAGATGAAGACCAACTTCAATGTGGGCGGCGGCATCGGCGTGAGCATACCGCTCTTCGACAACCGCCAGACCAAGACACAGGTAAACAAGGCTCTGATACAGAGAGAAAGCATACAGCTCGACATCAAGAACGAGCAGACCAAGCTCTACTCCACAGTAGAAAACTACTGGCTGCAAGCCAACACCAACCAAAGCCAGTTCAAGGCAGCCAAGGTGAGCACCGAGAGCGCCCAGACCAGCTACAACCTGCTGAGCGAACAGTTCAAGCTAGGGCTGAAGAACATCGTAGAGTTGCGCACAGGCAAGGACAACCTGCTGAAGGCAAGGCAAAACGAGCTGCAAGCCAAGTATCTCACCATCTTGAACATCAACATGTTGAAGTTTTATCAGAATGCAAAGATAACAGAAAATTAAACGAAGAAGAAAAAATGAAATTCATAGGAATCATACCTGCCCGATACGCCTCGACGCGTTTCCCAGGCAAGCCATTGGCAAGACTGGGCGGAAAACCCGTGATACAACACGTATACGAAAAGGTGGCAGCCTGCCTGGAAGAAGCATACGTAGCCACCGACGACCAGCGCATCTATGATGCCGTGGTCGAGTTTGGCGGCAAGGCTGTGATGACACGCACCGACCACAAGAGCGGCACCGACCGCATCGAGGAAGCCATCGAGAAGATAGGCGGCGACTGGGATGTCATCGTCAACGTGCAGGGCGACGAGCCTTTCGTGGCAAAGAGCCAGCTGACCACCCTCTGCCACTGCTTCGACGACCCCACCACACAGATAGCCACCCTGGGCAAGGCATTCACCACGATGGAGGCCGTGGAGAATCCCAACAGCCCCAAGATAGCCGTGAGCAACCAAGGCTTCGCCCTCTATTTCTCAAGAAGCGTCATCCCATACGTGAGAGGCAAGGAGCGAACCGACTGGCTGCAACACTTCCCATACCTGAAGCACCTGGGCATCTATGCCTATAGAAGAGAGGTATTGAAGGAAGTAACGCAGTTGCCACAAAGTTCGCTAGAGATAGCAGAGAGCCTGGAACAGCTCAGATGGCTGCAAAATGGATATAAGATAAAGGTGGGCACCACAGACGTGGAAACCGTAGGCATCGACACACCCGAGGACTTGCAGAGAGCCGAGGAATTCCTGAAATCACAACAGGCATAAAAAAGCCCATCAACAAAAGACCAGAAAAGAAAATGAACCAAGTTCGGAAGATAGAAGATACGGTCAAGAAATATGTGATACACCACAGAATGTTCAAGTGGCGTGGCCACGCTATCGTCGCCCTCTCGGGGGGTGCCGACAGCGTGGCTTTGCTGCTTATACTGAAGCATCTGGGCCTGACCATCAGCGCCGCCCACTGCAACTTCCACCTACGTGGCGAAGAAAGCGACCGCGACGAGCAATTCTGCATAGACCTATGCCAGCGAGAAGGAATCGGGCTGCATCGCATCCACTTCGACACCCTGGCCTATGCCCGCCTGCACAAGGTGAGCATAGAGATGGCGGCAAGAGAGCTGCGCTACCGCTACTTCGCCCAACTGGCGAAAGACACCGACGCCGACGGCATCTGCGTGGCACACCACCGCGACGACAACGCCGAAACCGTGCTCCTGAACTTGCTCAGGGGCAGCGGCATCGACGGTCTGGCAGGCATCGCCCCCAAGAACGGCGACATCCTGCGCCCCTTGCTCTGCATCAGCCGAGCCGACATCCTCGCCTATCTCAAGGAGCTAGGTCAAGCCTACGTTACCGACTCCACCAACCTGGAGGACGATGCCCTCCGCAACAAGATTCGCCACCACGTGATTCCCCTGCTGCAAAGCCTGAACCCAGCGGCAAGCGAGAACATAGCCCAGTCGGCGAAATATCTGCGCCAAGCCAAGGCAATGCTCGACACCTTGCCCACGGAAGACGGCACCGAGCACGACGAACTGCTGAGCACCATCTACATCAACAAGCAATCGATACTTAACGCTGCCAGCCCCGAGTATCTGCTCCACAAGAGCATAGGCGGTTTCGGCTTTACGGGCGACACCATCGACAGCATCGTCGACGCCATAGCATATCCCGACGGCGGCGTGGGCAAGATGTGGAAGAACAGCCAATACATGCTCACCATCGACAGAGAGCAGTTGCTGCTCAACCCGCTCCATCAGCTAGAGGAGCTGTCTGGGGAAAAGGCATTCCGCCTGCCCGAGGAGGGCAACTACTCGCTAGGCTACGAAAACACCAGTCCAGCCCAAGAGCCAAAGGAAGCGAAGATACGACTTCGCTCCTATCCCCGCACAGCCGATTTCTCGCCAAGCCGAGAGCCTAGGCGCATCACGCTCGACTACGACAAGGTAAAATTCCCGCTCACCTATCGCCTGTCGAAGGAAGGAGACCGCTTCAGCCCCTTCGGCATGAAAGGCACCAAGCTGGTCAGCGACTACATGACCGACCGCAAGCGCAACTATATACAGAAAGCCTCCCAACATGTACTGACAGACGGCGAGGGAGAAATCATCTGGCTCGTAGGAGAGCGGACATCCGAGCTGACAAAGATTACAGAAACCACACAAAAGATACTGGAGATAACCATCGAATAAAAAAAGACAACCCAAGGAGGAAGATACAAACTATGAAAAAAAAGAAGAAGATAGTATACGGAACGAGCCTCTTACTAGCATTCTTAATGGCGCTTGGGGCATGGGCATACATCTGCATACACCCTGGGCGCGAGTCTGTGCAAGCAGCCCAGGCCCAGATAAAGGCCTACAGCCACTACGAGTTGCTGCAAGACGGCAAGCAGGTACTGCGATTCGACGAAGACACCACCACCCTGGCAGCCTGCTTCATGAACAGCAACACCCTATGGCCGTCGTGCAAGGGCAAGCTGGCCGTCAGCTACGACACGAGCCTATCCCAAAACGCCTACCAAGGCAAGGATGCCGACAGCATCCTCGCAGAAAGAATCAGCTTGCTCGACAGCACTTACAACGATGCCAAGTGGAAGGTGGGAGAACTAAACTATTACATCCATTCGCACAGCGTAGCCGACATGGGCTACAACCGAGTAAGCGCCTATGCCGCCCAAGAAACCACGATCAAAGACTCTGCCAAGAAGCTACTCGACTCGCTGAAACACATCAGCAAGCAGAAGAGCCACCTCAAACTGGTGCGCCGCATAGCCTACCGAGCATTCTATCGCAACGAGGCAGGCAAGCTAACGAGCGAGCCATGCAAGCGACTAAGCACAGGAGCGGAAACGAAACAAGAGCCTACGGCCCCAAGCACACATATCTTTCAGCTCATCTCCGAGAAAACACCAGAAGGCATCCGCCCTATCTGCCCATCCAAGGCAGCCACATTGGTCACCACACAAGGTGCCACCCTACGCAGAGCCATCGACTTTACCCTCCTGCCCGACTCGCTGGGCTACTACCAGGGAACGGTCGACAGCCTCAACCAGCCTCATGGGCACGGCATCTGGCAAGGCTACGACGGCACCTTCTACGAAGGGCATTGGGAGCATGGCAAACGAGAGGGATTCGGATTCAGCATAGCTCCGAAGAAACCTTTGCGACTAGGCGAATGGAAAAGCAACCAATACAAAGGTGAGCGACTCGTCTATACCTCGGACCGCATATACGGCATCGACATCTCAAAATACCAACACCAAAAGGGAAGGAAGAAATATGCCATCAACTGGGACCGCCTGCGCATCACCCATCTGGGCAGCATCAGCAAGAAGACGGTTTCCGGCGCAGTGAACTACCCCATCCGCTATATCTATGTGAAGAGCACGGAAGGCAAGTCGCTCGTCAACCCATACTACAAGAAAGACTACAAGTCGGCTAAGCTACATGGCTATAAAGTAGGCACTTACCACTTCTTTACCACCATCACGCCAGCCACCGAGCAAGCACGCCACTTCTTAAAGCACAGCTATATACAAAGAGGCGACTTCCCACCCGTGCTAGACGTGGAGCCTCTGCCAAGCCAAATCAAGAAAATGGGCGGCGCCGGGGTGCTATTCAGCAGAGTGAGAACCTGGCTCAAAGAGGTGGAAAGAGCCACAGGAGTCAAGCCGATACTCTACGTCAGCCAAACCTTCGTTAACAAATACTTGCCCCTTGCCCCCGACCTCGTGCGCAACTATCGGGTATGGATAGCAAGATACGGAGAATACAAGCCCGACATCCGACTCGTTTACTGGCAGCTCTGCCCAGACGGAAGAGTGGCAGGCATACATGGCGAAGTAGACATCAATGTATTCAATGGATACGAGGACGCCTATCAGCGATTTGTAAAAAACAATGCCGTAAAATAGACTCGGAATGAGCAAGTTAGGTTAAATATGTTAAACTAAGTTATAAAATCTGGTACATATTGATTTTTTTTCTATCTTTGTCTTGTTTTATGGTATGCAACCAAAAGTGAAATCGTAACTAAGAGAGGGCATAAAAATGAGACAGCTAAAGATACAAAAGAGTATTACCAACCGCAACAGTGAAGCACTCGACAAATATCTTGTCGAAATAGGTCGTGCGCCCATGATTTCCATCGAGGAAGAAATCGAGTTGGCACAAGCCATCCGCAAGGGAGGCAAAGCAGGCGAAAGAGCCAAGAACAGATTGGTGGAAGCCAATTTGAGATTCGTGGTGTCGGTAGCCAAGCAATACCAGCACCAGGGGCTCACCCTAACCGACCTGATAGACGAGGGAAACATCGGACTCATCAAGGCGGCAGAACGCTTTGACGAAACCCGAGGATTCAAGTTTATCTCGTATGCAGTATGGTGGATTCGACAGAGTATCTTGCAAGCCATCGCTGAGCAAAGCCGCATCGTGAGGCTACCACTGAACCAAGTGGGCTCACTGAACAGGGTGAACCAGGAGATCAACAAGTTTGAGCAAGAATTCTTGCGCCGCCCTAGCGTGGAGGAGCTGTCCGACAGAACAGGCGTAGACGAAGACAAGATACAACAAAGCATGATGGCTAGCGGACACCATGTGAGCATCGATGCCCCTTTCGGCGACGACGACGACAACTCAATGGCAGACGTGATGGCTGGCGGCGATGACGCACGAACCGACAAGAACGTAGACCACGAAAGCATGGCCGACGACCTGATGCAGGTACTGAAAGTATGCCTGAAGGATCGAGAGCTAAAGATAATATGTGCTTGCTATGGCATCGGAGAGCCAGAAAAAGGACTAGAAGAAATCGGAGACAAAATGGGGCTGACTCGAGAACGAGTGCGCCAAATCAGGGAAAAGAGCATCACCAAGCTCCGAGACTCTGGAAAAATAGGAATCCTCATGAAATATTTGGGGTAGAAAAACATACATGAGAAAATATCTAATTTGCATCTTTACTATCATCTTCTGCATCATTGCCTTGGAAGATGTACAGGCTAGAAGACAATCACCGAGAAACGCTCTCTGCGACTCGGTGATGAAATTAGTGTTTCAGTATGCCCAAACAATAGACACCACAGGCAGAGCCAGCTCAAGCAGCTATGCCTACACCAAATTTCAAATCAGAACCCCCAAGCGCAATGCCACCCTCATGATGGTACCTACCATGTACGCAGTATCACATGGAGGTGGCAGACGTTTTATCAGCGAATACTACAGCAAGACATGGCTCGATGGGAATGGAGCACCAACCAGCAAGCGCTTGCTCAACGTAAGCACAATTCCACATCGAAGCAATGCCCTGTCATCGGCATTGAAATACATGACACCCACCATCTATGGCGAAACCCTCTTCGAGGCAAACATCCTGTCTCCTTTCAACAAGACCAACCGCAGATACTACAAATACTCAGTGACGCCACTTCCCTTCGGAAATGCACAAATTTACGTCTACCCCCGCCTCAAGAACACCCAAGTGGTAGAGGCAAAAGCCATCGTCGACATCAAGACAGGCAAGATAATCATGGCAGATTTCGAGGGAGAATACGACATGACTCGCTTCTACATCTCATTGGTGATGGGCAAGGAAGGCTATCACTCATTGGCACCACAGAAGTGCAACATGAGAGCGAACTTCAGCTTCATGGGCAACAAGATCACGGGCATGTACACCACCATATACGGGCTGCCCAAGATACTGAGCGACTGGCAGAGCGACTCACTGAGCAATGCTGCCGACACGGCTCTGATGGCAAAATTACGCCCCATCCAGCTAAACCCTGAAGAAATGGATATATACAAGAAATATTATGAAAAACGAAAAAAGAAAGACGACACCCTGGCGAGTGCCAAACCCCAGAAAGACTTTGTGAAAGACGTCCTCTGGGATGTAATCGGCGACAATGTGCTAAACAGAATATCACAAGACTTCGGAAAGCAAAAACAAGGATATTTTCGCATCAGCCCTCTACTGAACCCACTCTATATGGGCTATTCGCAAAGAAAGGGAATCGTATACAAATTCAACCTCAGAGGAAACTACCGCTTTACCGACAACCTGAGGATGGGCGTCCAATTCAGAGGAGGCTACAGCATGAAGCAGCACCGATTCTATTTCAACATACCCGTCACCCTCAATTACAACCAAAAGCATGACGGCTATCTCAAAATAGAAATTGGTAACGGAAACCGCATTTCCTCGAACCGAGTGGCTCGCAAGATGCTGGGTATCAACGAGCCCAAGGACAGCGGCATGGTATTTCCCTTGATACCTGTCACGCCAAGCATACAACCACCTATAGAAGAGGCAGGGAAGTTGCCATCCATAGAGCATGCGTATGAGTTTAAGGACGACTATCTGCGCCTCACGAACCATTGGAGCCTTAACGAGCACTTTGGCATCGAGGCAGGGTTGGTTTCACACACTCGCACAGCTGTGAAGAAGAACTTCTACAAAGAATTTGGCTTTCCCGCCACCTACATATCTGTGGCACCAGCCGTAGCCCTGGAATGGTTGCCATGGGGCAAGAAAGGAAGCATCTTCAAGATAGACTACGAACGGGGGTGGAAAGGGATATGTGGTTCCAACATCGAATACGAGCGAGTGGAAATGGATGCACAAACCATATTGAGAGCATCCCGACGACGCTCCTATTCCTTACGACTGGGTACGGGATTCTATACCCAAAAAGGAGACCATTGGGACTTCGTCGACTATACCAACTTCAGAGATGACAACATCCCCGGAGGATGGGACGATAGCTGGAGCGGCGAGTTCGAACTACTTTCCTCT
Source organism: Bacteroidaceae bacterium (assembly GCA_963660215.1). GTDB lineage: Bacteria > Bacteroidota > Bacteroidia > Bacteroidales > Bacteroidaceae > Prevotella. Next base: position 58,441 of record CAVKXW010000002.1, read on the forward strand.
CAGTGGTACAACGCCAGCGACTACTACCTGCGCAGCAATTTCACCTACGAGGCACCAATGATCGCATCGGCTTGGCTCCCCCTGATAGGCAGATTCATCGAGAAAGAACGACTCTACGTGAGCGGACTTCTAGTCAATCATCTGCACCCATACACAGAATGGGGCTACGCCGTAAGTACCCGACTGATGACCCTGGGGTTCTTCGCAGCCTTCAAGAATTCGACCTTCGACGGCATAGGTTGCAGATTTGGCTTCGAGCTATTCAGAGACTGGTAAAACTACACACTGCCAGACAACAACAAACAAACAAGCAAATTCAAAAAAACTACATATTATGAGTTCACAACTGACTGTTTACAAAGCAAGTGCGGGTTCAGGAAAGACCTTCACCCTGGCACGAGAGTATATGACCCTCGTGATCAACAACCCTGCTTGCTATCGCACCATACTAGCCGTGACATTTACCAACAAGGCCACCGAGGAAATGAAGATGCGCATCTTAGGAAAGCTCTACGAGATAGCACATAACATGCCCGAGGCAGCAGACTACATGAAACAAATACAAGCGGCACTGCCCTATCTTTCAGAAGAAGGAATCAGAAAGAATGCAGCCACAGCCCTACATTTGCTCATTCACAACTACAACTACTTCAGGGTAGAGACCATCGATACTTTTTTTCAAAGCGTATTGAGGAACCTGGCACGTGAGCTAGACCTCACCGCCAACCTACGCATTGAGCTCAACGACTACCAAGTGGAACAGCAAGCAGTGGACGAACTCATAGAAAGCCTGCAAGACACCGACCGATTGCTCTTCTGGATTATGGACTACATCAAGGAGAACATCAATGAAGACAAGAGCTGGAACGTCATCGGGCAAATCAAAAAGTTTGGCGAAAATATCTTCAAAGACTACTATAAGGCAAACGCCGACAAGCTGAACGGAATCATGGAGAAAGAAGATTTCTTCAAGGATTTCATCGAGCGCCTGAGGAAAAAGAGAAACAAGGCACTAGAGCAGATAGAAGAAATAGCAGCCAGCTTTTTTGATGCCCTGGATGCAGAAGGCTATACAGCAGACGACCTGGCAGGAAAGACAAGAGGAATCTGGAGCTATTTTAACAAGATAAGAAACGGAAAGTTCTGCAAAGACGACCTGGAGAATGATACTTTCCAAAAGTGTTATGACAGTCCTGAGGCATGGGTCAAGAAAAGTGACGTCAGCAAACAGACGCCTCTCTTCTGCTATGTCAGCACCGTGCTCCACCCTATCTTACTATTCGCCACCGAAAATCTCCCTAAGCACGTGCGCATCTACAAAAGCACCGAGCTCACCATCAAGCACCTCAACCAGTTGCGACTCCTCGGAAGCATCGACAAGAAGGTAAGAGAGATGAACAAAGAAGCCAACCGCTTCCTCTTGAGCGATACACAGACCCTACTGCACTCACTGATACAAGACAGCGACTCGCCTTTCATCTTCGAAAAGATAGGAACACAGCTTGAGCATGTGATGATAGACGAATTTCAGGATACCAGCACCATCCAATGGAAAAACTTCAAAGTGCTGCTAGAAGAGACCATGAGCCGAGAAGATGCAGGAAACCTGATAGTAGGCGACGTGAAACAAAGCATCTATAGATGGCGCGCTGGAGACTGGCGACTGCTCAACAACATAGAAGATGAGTTTACAAACAGCGCAGAACGAATCAGCGTGCAAAACCTGGGCACCAACTTTCGCTCAGCACGCAACATCATCGACTTTAACAACGCATTCTTCACCGAAGCTGTGAAAATGGAGGCCCAAGCCTTGAAAAAAGACATGCCTGAAGAGACCCAACAACTGATAAGCGCCTATAGCGACGTCTGCCAAAAGGTGCCAGAGCGCCATAGCCAACTGCAAGGCCATGTCAGCGTGAGGCTGTTAGGAGGCGAGGATATACAAGAAAGAATGATGCAAGAGACGCTAGACATCGTAGACAATCTGGTGGCTCAAGGCGTGGCATGCAACAAAATAGCCATCTTGGTAAGAAGCAACAGCACCATCCAAGACATCGCCGAATATTTCATGAACCACTCCAGCTATCCTTTGGTGTCGGACGAAGCTTTCCGACTGGATGCCTCGCAAGCCGTAAGCACACTCACTACAGCACTCAACCTGCTGGTACACCCTACAGACAACATATCGGCAGCTACCATCAAGAAGTATGCCGAAAACTATATGGAAGGCTACGACATGGCAAGCCATCTGATCAACAACAGGACAGAATATCTAGAGATGCCTCTCTTCGACTTGACAGAACGCCTTTTTTCAGAGCTCCGGTTAGGCGAGGTTCCAGACATGAAGAAACAGAGCGCTTATCTATGTGCATTTTATGACAAGCTGAATAAATTCGTAAACGACAATGGCAGTGACGTAGACTCTTTCTTAAAAGAATGGGACAACAGCATACACGAGAAAAGCATACATAGCGACAGCGACGGCGGCATCCGATTCCTCACCATACACAAGAGCAAGGGATTGGAATACGACAATGTCATCATGCCTTTCTGCGACTGGCAACTAGAGAAATCTAACACCATCTGGTGCACGCCACAAGAGTCGCCTTACAATGAACTGCCGTTGGTTCCGGTCGACTTTGTTGCAAAACAAATGAAGGAAAGCATCTATGATACTGACTATTTTCACGAGCACCTTCAGAACATGGTAGATAATCTGAATCTGCTCTACGTAGCATTTACCAGAGCGGGGCGCAACTTATTCGTATTAGGCAAGCGCGCAAGCAATATAGGCTATCGCTCTTACATCATCGAGAATGTGCTAAAAAATGTGGCAGATACCCTGTCAAGCAATGATTGCCCGAACGAACTATCAGAAATTGATGCCAAAAACAAGACTGAAGATATAACCTTCAGCTACGGTGATATCTACGTGGAGAAAGAAGCGAAGGTGAAAAAAACTTATAAAAAGAAGCAAAATGTACTATCATCCCCATCACAGCCAGTAGAGATAAGTATCAGCGTTACGCCAGAGATGCCTGAGTTTAGGCAAAGCAACAAGAGCCGCGACTTCATAGAGGGTGAAGACGAAGAAGAACAGCAGAAGTACTATATCAAGATGGGTACGGTGCTACACAACCTATTCTCCACCATCCACACCAAGGCAGACATCGACGGTGCACTACGCCAACTAGAGCTGGACGGCATATTGTATGATGCCAACTTGACTCCCCTGAAACTAGAAGTCATGATTAGAAACCGTCTGGAATCGCCAAAAGTAAAAGATTGGTTTTCTGATGGCTGGACTGTCTTGAACGAATGCTCTATCTTGAGCCTAGAAGATGGTAAGATGGTAGAACATCGCCCAGACAGGGTGCTGTACAATGGAGAGGAAACCATCGTTATAGACTTTAAGTTCGGAAAAATGAAAACCGGACATCACGACCAAGTAAAGGGCTATATCAATTTGCTGAGAGAAATGGGATATGCCAACGTGAAGGGTTACTTATGGTATGTTTATCCAAACAAAATTGTGGAAGTAGAAAAATAACATTGCAATGAAATCATTCCTAAAATACGTAGCAAGAGATATATTAAAGAAATACGGCAATCATCTCAATGACATCGCCATTGTATTTCCAAACAAGCGAGCCGCGCTCTTTCTGAACGAAAGCCTGGCTCGCCTCACAGACAAGCCTATATGGTCGCCTGCATATATAACCATCAGCGACTTGTTTCGCAAACATAGCAAGCTGAAGGTGGGCGACCCTATCAAGCTGATATGCGACCTGCACAAGACATTTGTAACATGTACAGGAATCGACGAGACCCTCGATCATTTCTATGGCTGGGGGCAACTTCTCATTTCCGATTTCGACGACATCGACAAAAACATGGCCGATGCCAAAAAACTCTTCGCAAACCTAAGCGATATACACGAACTCGACGACATCTCTTATCTAACCGAAGAGCAGAAAGAAATGATCAAGAAATTCTTCAGCAACTTCACTGAAGAGCACAACACCGAGCTCAAGAAACGATTCATACAACTGTGGAGCCATTTCTACGACATATACCAAACGTATAATGCCCAACTTGCCGAGCAAGGGCTTGCCTACGAAGGCGCACTATACAGAAAGGTGGTGAATGACGAAGAGCTCCAGTTTGAGCACAAGAAATATATCTTCGTTGGTTTCAACATGATGCAGGTGGTAGAACAAAAGTTATGCGATCGTCTGCAAAGAGAAGGAAAGGCACTTTTCTACTGGGATTATGACGAATATTACATGAAAGATAATCATGAGGCGGGACACTACATACGTGAATACTTGCGCCATTATCCCAACGAGCTCGCAGAAAAGCCCCATCAAGAGCTTCGTGAAATATACGATAATCTCTCTAACAAAAAAGACATCACCTACATATCGGCAGCTACTGAAAACATACAAGCCAGATATGTAAATCAGTGGCTCAAGGAGAAACATCGTTACAAAGGCGGCAAGAGCGTGGCTATTGTATTGGCAGATGAAAGCTTGCTACAAAGCGTAATACATAGCTTGCCTACCAATGAAGAGATTAAGTCGCTGCCAGACTATACTGAAGGCGACAAGATAACCTACAATGTCACACTAGGGTATCCATTGCAACAAACGCCTTTTTACAGTCTGATACAGCAACTCATAAAATTGCAAGGCATCGGACATCCAAGACATAGCGACAACTACAGACTTCACCATGTACTCATGGTGTTGCGACATCCCTATTGCCAATACATCTCTGCAAGATATGGCGAGGTGATAGCCGCCTTGGAAGAGAAGAAACAGTTCTATCCTTCACGCCAGTTTCTGAATCTGGGAGGTGACGAAGGGCTCAGTCTGCTATTCAAAGACCTAGAGAATATTGCCACGGAAACGGAATACAACGAAGCGCTCATCAACTATCTTTTGGAAATCCTACGCACCATCGGTGTGAATGCCAAGCAAATGAACGCCCCATTGTTCCAAGAGTCACTCTTCAGAAGCTACACCCTGCTGAACCGACTCAGGGAACTCATCTCGTCTGGCGACCTAGCTGTAGATACCATCACACTCGAACGCTTGATACAACAACTAGTGCAAGCCACAAGCATCCCTTTCCATGGAGAGCCAGCAGAAGGCATCCAGATAATGGGAGTGCTTGAAACCCGAAATCTCGACTTCGAACATATATTGGTCATCTCATGCAACGAAGGAAAACTACCTAAAGGAGTGAACGATTCTTCATTTATACCATACTCGCTGCGCAAAGCTTATGGACTGACCACTATCGATCATAAAGTGGCTATCTATGCCTACTACTTCCATAGTCTGCTCCAGCGCTCGCATGACATAACCCTCACCTACAACAATGCCACGGAGGATGGACAGTCGGGAGAGATGAGCCGTTTCATGCTCCAGCTTTTGGTAGAAAGCAGACATGTCATCAATAGAAAAACTTTGGTAGCAGGCCAGACTACGCTTCGTCCAAACTATGACGACATCGAAAAAGACGAACATGCACTGAAGCAGCTCAATGACATCAAGATGCTGACACCAACCTTCATGAACACTTATCTGAGATGCCAGAAGAGGTTCTATTATAAATATGTAGAAGGACTTCTGGAACCAGACGAGATAGACAAAGACGAGGTTGACAACAAAGTATTTGGTAACATATTCCATCGAGCTGCGGAATTATTCTACCTGCAATTTGCCAGTGCCGACAATATCAAGACCAACAGCAAAGGAGAGAAAAGCCTTATACGCCCAATTATCATCCATAAAGGCGACCTTGAAAATGCCCAAAAGAACGATGGTATGATATATCGCCTGGTAGACCAAGCATTCAGGGAAGAACTTTTCAAGGTGAGCGCAGAAGATTACCGACCTAAGTACAACGGCTTACAGCTTATCAACAAGGAAGTTATAGCAAGATACTTAAAGCAGTTGATAACAATAGACTTGCGACAAGCACCATTCACACTCATTGGTCTTGAGCTGGTGGTAAAAACAAACATTGAAGTTGCAATCGGCAATGACACCAACAAAAGTTTCACCATCGGAGGTTTCATCGACCGTCTGGACGCAGTAGCGGCAAATGGGAATTCTGGAGTAGAAAACCTAGCCGAACGCATCAGGGTTATCGACTATAAGACAGGTCGCGCCACCTCTACACACCCAAAGGAAGTAAACGAAATATTCGATACACACCAGCTCCAAAAGCATACAGACTACTATCTGCAAGCCCTGCTCTACTCCATCATCGTAAAGCATGACTCCCAGCTCAACGGAGCCAACGATTCCGTATCACCAGGCTTGCTATTCATCCAAAACGCAGGTGCAGAGGACTACGACCCTACACTGAAACTCGGGAAAGAACTGATAGAAGACATCACGCCATACGAAGAGGAGTTTATGGTGCAAATCAAGGCTCTAATAGCAGAAATCTTCAACAAGAACATCCCTTTTTCTGCCACAGACGATAGACGTAGATGCCAAACATGTCCGTATGCCGCTTTGTGCAGATAAAACAAGTATTTAGAAAAATATGAGGTTAAAATGCTCTAAAATCTTGTATCTTTCAAGAAAACTATGTATTTTTGCAAAAAAAGAACAACGAATATGACAGAACAAGAAAGCAACAAAATAGTAAGCGAAAACTTGAACTACGTAAAGGCTGTAGCCAACGAGTTCAAGGGCAAAGGCTTAGAGTATGAAGACTTGGTAAGCGAAGGCACCATAGCAATGCTGATGGCTGCCCGCAAGTTTGACACCAACCGTGGCACTCGCTTCGTAGCCTACGCAGGGCCAATCATAAGAAAAGCCATGCAACAAGCTATAGAAAAGCAAGGTAATATCTACAGAATGCCTAAGGACGTTAAGAAACATGCGCCAAGAAATGTGGAAAAGGCAGTTTCGGTAGATGCACCTCTGAATGCAGGAAACCAATACACCCTTTTGGACATACTAACCAACAAGGACGTAGAAATGGCAGATGAAGGCTTGAAAATTCAAAAAATAAGAAAGGAAATCAATGATGTCATCAAATTTCTGAATGAAAGAGAACAAGCTGTCATCAAAAAATTCTATGGCATTGGCGAACCTCATGAAACCATGGCCGAAATAGCAAAAGACTTGGGATTAAAACGTGAGCGTGTAAGGCAAATAAGAGACAGGGCTTCACGAAAACTCAACAAAAACCTAAGATATAGACAAGTGAAAGGACTCTTGAAAGATTAAAAAACAGATATCCCCCGAAAATAAAATTCCGGGGGATATTCCTTATTCCATTGTATTTTTATGGTTGACGCGATATTGGCGAGGAGTAATGCCAGTTCGCTTAAAGAAGTTAGCATAAAAACTTTGACGGGTACTGAACCCTGCCATCTCGGCAATATCCTCAACACTCATCTTAGCATAACGCTTATCCGTCAGCAACGACATAGCATCGTTCACACGATAATCATTTACCAACTCAGCATAGTTCTTATGGAAACGAGTAGCGCAAACGGCGGAAATATAGCGTGAATTTGTACTCAAGTCATCTGCCATTTTTTTTGAATTGTATGCAGGATCCTTGTACTTTCTCTCTGTCACTAGGATGCGGAGAATTTCGTCACGAAGGCGGTCTTTAGTTTCTTCGCTTAACATAGCTTGATATTTTGCTATTTTTTCTTTTTTAGGTTGGATGTTATACTTAGCCATAGTTATGTAATTATTTAATCACAACAAAAGTACTCTTTTTTTTTTACACTGCCAAATTTTTTCGAACTTTTTTTTAAAAATAAACAGAAAATAATTGTTTATTTAAAATAAAATCTCTACTTTTGCAAATAATTAGAATACATGTATGTATCATTATCCATTAATTAGACATAGAACATCAGTATGAAACAGATATTATGGTTCTTCAAGACATATATTACCTTTTTGGTATTATTCTGCATACAAAAGCCATTCTTCCTGCTTTTGGAAAAGGCTTCTGCCACTCAACCGCTTGACAATTTGTGGAGTAACTTGCCAAGTGTAATATGGCATGGATTGCCTCTCGACCTTGCGATGGCAGGCTATTTGAGCGCATTGCCAGGATTTTTGTTCATTGCCATGCTGTGGTTTAGGAAAGGCATCATACGCCCTATACTAAATGGATATTTCATGATAGCATCTCTATTGATTGCATTCACATTCATATTAAATATAGGTCTATATCCTTATTGGAATTTTCCACTTGACAGCACACCGATTTTCTATTTTTTCACATCACCTACCGATGCTTTAGCAAGCGTGGGGGGCTTATATACTTTCGGTACGATCATCATCACGATAGTTTTAACGATTGCCATTTGGTTTACCTTAAGAATGCCACATCCCCACAAGCATTATACCAGCAGATACAATAATTATGGATTTGGAGATTTCGGAGGAGGACGTCGCTCTAGCTATTCAAACATAGAGCGCCATCGTTTTCGCTCTTCATTAATCTTGCTCCTACTTACGGCAGGGCTATTCATTCCTATAAGAGGAGGATTCACTGTATCTACAACGAATACGGGCAAAGCATATTTCAGCCAAAACACATTTCTCAATCATGCAGCTGTCAATCCTACATTCAGTCTGTTTGAATCGCTCACCCATCAAGAGGATTTCGCCAATCAATATAGATACATGTCAGCAGAAGAGGCGAACAAGATATTTTCAAACATGGTTAGCTCCAGCGATGAGAACACCTATCCATTACTGAACGAAGATACTAGAAGAAAGGGAAATCCAGACATCTTGGTGATTATCATGGAAGGCTTTGCCAATGACATCATGCCATCAATAGGCACACAAAAAGATGTAGCAATTTCTCTTGACTCCATAGCCAAGAGCAGCATATTCTTTCCTAAATTCTACGCCAATAGTTTCCGTACAGATCGAGGATTGGTTTCTATCTTGAGCGGTTATCCTGCCCAGCCAACAACTAGCATCATGCGCTATCCTGCCAAGACTGCACACTTGCCATCATTGGCTCGTTCGCTAACCAAGGCTAAGCACTATGGCAATGCATATTATTATGGTGGAGATGTCGACTTTGCCAACCAACGTTCATTTCTGGTCTCACAAGGTTTTGAAAGAATCATCTCTGATGCAGATTTCCCTATTGAAGAGAAATTGAGCAAATGGGGCGTGCACGACCATATTGTAGCCGACCGACTGCTTGCCGACCTCAAAAAAGAGCAGAACTCCAAGCAACCTATGTTCAGGGTGTTCCAAACATCAAGTAGCCATGAGCCATTTGATGTACCATACAGTAGGCTGAAAGACAAGCGCTTGAACGCATTTGCTTATACAGATAGCGTTATAGGCGGATTATTACGCGAATACAGCAAATTACCAAGATGGAAGAATACCCTAGTGGTACTCATAGCAGACCATGTGGGTGGCTACAAAGAGCATCTTGACAATTTTGATCGCAGCCGCTACCAGATACCTCTCATCCTGGCAGGTGGAGCCATTGCCCGCCCAATGAACGTCAAGCTAATCGGAAGCCAACACGATTTAGCCGCAACGCTTCTCGGTCAACTAGGCATTGCTCACAAAGAATTCTTATTCAGTAAGAATATGATGAGCGACGCAACTCCAAAGTTCGCATTCTTTGATGTTCCAGACGCATTCGGAATGGTAACAGAAGAGAACTCTATCATATACGATAACAAAGCTAAAGAAACTGTATATGACAAGGGACAGAAAGGTTATAACCTGAAAAAGGGAATGGCATACCTTCAGAAACTATATGACGATTTAAGCAAGAAATAAATATAAGATAAAACAATATGACAGAATTGCTCCAACAGCTAGAACAGATAGACACACAAATATTCCTATTTTTCAATGGAATGCATAATGTTTTTTGGGATTATTTCATGATGATATATTCCGACCGTTTTGTGTGGATACCATTCTATGCCAGCTTTCTATTTGTCATGGTAAAGAACTTCCCTGTCAAGGTCGTACTTACCACATTGGTCACCATAACTCTCATCATTATATTCTGCGACCAAACAGCATCAGGACTTCTCAAGCCTTTGGTTGGCAGGATGCGCCCAAGCAACCTTGACAACCCTCTCTCCCCAATGGTTCATGTGGTTGAAGGATACAGAGGAGGAAGATATGGATTCCCATCCTCTCATGCAGCGAACAGTTGGGGAATGGCATTCTTTGCCATGTATCTAGTGCGCCGAGGCAAGTTGACTATCTTCTTGAGCCTTTGGGCTCTCATCACATGCTACTCTCGCATGTATTTAGGCGTTCATTATTTTGGCGACATTTTAGCAGGAACTTTCATCGGTTTTATCTATGCCTCGTTACATTATTATATTTTTCAACATTTTCTCAGGAAATATACAGACGAGTTCAAGCCAACCAATAAGCTAAAATTCGACTATGTACCTATAGCGACTGGCATCATTAGCATTTGGGTTATGCTATGCGCCAGCGGCATACTTTGGTATTATGGGATATCATTAAGATAAGAAGACGATGAGTTATCAAGCAATATAAAATATTATTAAACAATTAAACAATAAAGCAATACAATCATGAAGAAATTAACAATTCTAGCAATCGCAATGGGTATGATGGCTTTCACAGCATGTTCTGAGAAGAAAGCAGCCCCAGTTTCTGCCCAGGCAGAACAGACCGTAGTAGAAGATTCAGCATTTCAAGCCGCTGCTGCTGGCGAGTATAAGAGCGCAGATGGTAAACGCATCATTACCATCAATGCAGACTTTACAGCCAAGACCACTAACTACGACAAGGATTATTATAAATGGGAACTTCAGGTTAAGCCACAAGGTTCAGCCGCAGACATCTATCTTGACCGCAAGGGATTGGATGCAGATGTGAAAGACCAAGCAACTCTCGACATCAACGAGGGCACACTTCTCATCAAGAATGAAACATTCCGTAAGAAGTAAGCTTCTCCCCCAAAAAGTTTTTCTTAAGAAAATAAACAGAAACGCCCTCACTTCACAGCGAGGGCGTTCTTCTCAATAGGTATTAGTTCCCATTTAAGGTAAAAAGATTGTATTCAGGATAACTGGTGCAAAGGTAGGCATTATTTTCGTAACAAGCAAATATTTTTGCATGTTTAAAAACATATTTTATCTAATATGCCCTATTTCTTGCAAATTATCTTACCGATAATTTCGGTACTTACAATTAAATTTGTATCTTTGCACCATAAAAATAACAAATTATTCTTTTTAAGTGAATTATGGCAATTAATGAAGAAAACAAAGTGGAAGAGAAAAAGAGCATCTCTTTCGTAGAACAATTAGTGGAGGAAGACCTCAAGGAAGGCAAAAACGGTGGAAGAATTCAGACACGTTTTCCTCCAGAGCCTAATGGTTATCTTCACATCGGTCATGCCAAGGCCATCTGCATGGACTTCGGTGTCGCCGAGAAATACAACGGTGTATGCAACCTTCGTTTCGATGACACCAACCCTAGCAAGGAAAACAATGAATATGTAGAGAATATCCTCCAAGACATCCAGTGGCTCGGCTTCAAGTGGGGCAACATATACTATGCGTCCGATTACTTCGAGAAGCTATGGGACTTTGCTGTATGGATGATCAAGAAGGGCAACGCTTACATCGACGAGCAGACCGCAGAGCAGATAGCACAGCAGAAAGGTACTCCAACCACTCCTGGCACAGCAAGCCCTTATCGCGACCGTCCTATTGAGGAGAATCTGGCTCTCTTTGAAAAGATGAATACACCAGAGGCTGTAGAAGGCAGCATGGTGCTCCGTGCAAAACTCGACATGGCGAACCCAAACATGCACTTCCGCGACCCTATCATGTATCGCATCATCCAGACTCCTCATCACCGCACTGGTACTAAGTGGCACGCTTATCCTATGTACGATTTCGCACACGGACAGAGCGACTACTTCGAGGGGGTTACCCACTCTATCTGCACATTGGAGTTTGTTCCTCACCGTCCACTCTACGACAAGTTTGTGGATTTCTTAAAAGAAATGGACGGAACTGATAGTGTACTAAACGACAATCGCCCACGCCAGATTGAGTTCAACCGTTTGAATCTCACTTATACAGTGATGAGCAAGCGTAAACTCCACACTTTGGTAGACGAGCACTTGGTAAATGGTTGGGACGACCCACGTATGCCTACCCTTTGCGGTATGCGCCGTCGTGGCTATTCGCCTGAAAGCATCCGCATGTTTATCGACAGTATTGGCTATACCAAGTTTGATGCGCTCAATGACATGGCTCTTCTCGAAGCTTCTGTTCGTGAGGACTTAAACAAGAAAGCATGCCGCGTCAGTGCTGTCCTCGACCCTGTAAAACTAGTTATCACAAACTATCCTGATGGCGAGACTGAAGAAATGGAAGCCATCAATAATCCTGAGAATGAGGCTGACGGAACACATACCATCACATTCTCCAAGAATCTTTGGATAGAACGTGCCGACTTCATGGAGGATGCACCTAAGAAGTTCTTCCGCATGGCACCGGGCAAGGAAGTTCGCCTCAAGAATGCCTACATCGTGAAGTGTACAGGATGCACAAAAGACGAGAATGGTGTCATCACAGAAATCCAAGCAGAATACGACCCAACCAGCAAGAGTGGCATGGAAGGTGCCAACCGCAAGGTAAAGGGTACGCTCCACTGGGTATCAGCCGACCACTGCGTAAAGGCTGAAGTGCGTGAATACGACCGTCTCTTTAACATTGAGAACCCATCGGCAGACGAACGTGACTTCCGTGAGTTGCTCAATCCTGAGTCACTGCACGACTACAAGAACTGTTACGTAGAAGAGTATGCCGCGAACAAGAAGCCAGGCGAATATCTCCAGTTCCAGCGTATAGGATACTTCATGGCTGATCTTGACTCAACACCAGACAAGCCTGTATTCAACAAGACTGTTGGTTTGAAAGATACTTGGGCAAAACAAAATAAATAGCACAATATTTCAGTCTTGACAAAAATAGTCAAGACTGAAATTATTTTTATAATATAATCGGATATGAATTCAGCAGAACTTTTTCTTTGGATCCTTGACAACCTTAACTATTGGGTAGTGGCTCTCTTCATGGCTATCGAGAGTTCATTCATTCCTTTTCCATCTGAGGTAGTGGTACCTCCTGCCGCATGGAAGGCGATGGATCCAAGTAGCGGAATGTCGTTTATACTAGTAGTCGTGGTAGCAACCATTGGTGCGGACCTTGGAGCTCTCATTAACTATTATTTGGCAAAATGGGTAGGTCGCCCTATCATCTATCGTTTTGCAGATAGCCGAATCGGACACATGTGTCTGATAGATCGACAAAAAGTAGAGGTAGCGGAAGAATATTTCCGCAAGCATGGTGCAGCATCAACCATATTCGGCAGATTGGTACCTGCGGTTCGTCAGCTTATCAGCATACCTGCAGGCTTGGCAGGCATGCATGTAGGCAAGTTCCTGCTCTTCACGACTATAGGTGCTGGTATTTGGAACACGGTCTTGGCAACCATAGGTTGGGGTATCTATCAGTATACAGACTATAAAACCACTCAGGATGTTTATCAACAAGCCCTGAAATATAGTCATGAGTTGGGATACATCATTCTTGGACTTGCTGTTATCATTGTAGCATTCCTCGCATACAAGGGATTTAAAAAGAAATAAGATTTATCTATAATATATTATAATAGGTAAAACAGACATTTTAACAAGCTATAAGAAGAAAACTCCGTAAATCTCTCAAGAAAAAGAGACTTACGGAGTTTTCTTATGGATAATATCTTGACGATAGATTACTTTTCGCCTCCAGAAAAGAGCTTGATTCGTTGTTCTTCTGTCAACTTGCAAATCAAGAGCGTATTGTCTTGTTCTGCCACGATGAAACCTTCCAAACCCTGAATGACCACTTTCTTTTCTTGGGTGGTATGAACTATGTTGTTCTTGGCTTCATACATATTGATATTACTTCCTATCAAAGCATTGCCATACTGATCTCTAACAGTTTGAGACAGCAAGCTTCCCCAAGTTCCCAAATCGCTCCATCCGAAGTCTGCAGGCATCACAAAGATTTCCTCAGCCTTTTCCATGATGGCATAGTCTATAGAAATGTTTTCGCATTCAGGATAACGAAGGTTCACTTCGTCCTGTTCTTTATCAGTACCATAAACATCTCGCATGCCCTCGAAAATGTTAGCAATCGAAGGTTGATATACACGAAAAGCATTCACTATAGTAGCAGCACTCATTATGAAGATGCCAGCATTCCAAAAGAAACTCTTGTCTTTAACATACTCTTGTGCCAATTCCAATGTAGGTTTCTCCCTGAACTGGTCTACTCGAAATATCTCCTTATTTCTTGCAGAAGGGGAGCGCAAATCAGCTTGAATATAGCCATAGCCTGTCTCAGGACGAGTTGGTTTCATACCCAATGTGACTATATTATCTGTTTCACTTGTAAAGTTGAGGGCAGAAGTGACCACTCTCCTAAACTCATTGCCATTGGCGACAATGTGATCAGAAGGCGACACCACTATGTTTGCATGAGGATCAGCCTCCTTGATGCGCCAGCTAATGTATGCGATACAAGGCGCAGTGTTACGCCGACAAGGTTCTTGCAAGATGTTGCCAAGAGGGATTTCCGGCAACTGCTCATGAACCAAGGCAGCATATTTTTTATTGGTTACAACCCAAACGTTCTCAGGCTTGCAAACACCTTCAAAACGGTCGAAGGTAAGCTGTAGCAAAGTACGTCCCGTACCTAAGACATCAATGAATTGCTTAGGTCTATCCTCCGTACTCATAGGCCAGAATCTACTACCTATCCCACCTGCCATTATCACCAAATGATTATTGTTTTTAAGAGCCATATTCTTTCGTTTTATATATAATGGACAAAAGTACAAAAAAAAAGTGAAAGAAACAAATAAAGGATGAGAAATCTCACCCTTTATTCAAATATTTAGAGTTTCTTCATCTCTTCTTTCCACGAACCGTATGCCTCAAGATATGCAGTGCGATTGACTACATCAGGTTCTATTACCGCAAGTTTCTTCAATGAAGCGAAAGCCTCGTCGTGATTCTTGTAGATGCCTGCGCCGATACCAGCACCCTTGGCTGCACCTGCGCTGCCATCTGTTTCATAAAGTTCGATAGTAGCACCGCTGACACCAGCCAATGTATCGCGGAACAATGGACTCAAGAACATATTTGCCTTACCCGCATGAATCTTCTTAATATCCATACCCATCTGCTGCATGATTTCCATACCATAACAGAAGCTGAATACAATTCCCTCCTGAGCAGCACGAACAATATGCGCACGATTATGCTTATTGAAACTCAAGCCACGAATAGAGCAACCTACTTCCTTGTTCTCCAATACACGCTCTGCACCATTTCCAAATGGAATGATCTTAACGCCATCGCTACCGATAGGCACACTTGCAGCCAAATCGTTCATGTCTGCATAGCTGACGTCTGGAGTCACGTTGCGATGAACCCAAGCATTCAAGATACCCGTTCCATTGATGCAAAGCAATACGCCTAGGCGATCAAGTTCGGCTGTATAGTTAGCATGCGCGAATGTGTTTACACGACTCTTCGGATCGTAATTAACCTCGCCCAAGACACCATAGACCACTCCAGAAGTTCCAGCCGTACTTGCTATCTCACCAGGATTGAAAACATTCAAACTGACAGCATTGTTTGGCTGATCTCCAGCACGATAAGAAATTGGAGTACCTTCTTTAAGACCGAGCTCTTCAGCAGCAGCTTTGCATACAACGCCCTGAACAGAGAATGTAGGTACAATGTCTGCCAATACACTCTCGTCAAATCCAAAGTAATCAAGCAAGAACTTTGCAGGTCTCTTTTCCTTAAAGTCCCACATCATGCCTTCAGAAAGACCACTGATGGTAGTCTTTACCTCACCAGAGAGTTTCATGGCAATATAATCACCAGGAAGCATTATCTTGTCTATCTTATCAAAGACATCTGGCTCATTCTCCTTTACCCAAGCAAGTTTTGCAGCGGTAAAATTACCAGGAGAATTGAGAAGATTTTGTAAACAACGCTCTTCTCCAAGCTCATGGAAAGCTTTCTCTCCATAAGGAACGGCACGGGAGTCACACCAGATGATACTAGGACGCAAAACCTGCTGATTCTTATCTACACAAACCAAGCCATGCATCTGATAAGAGATACCGATAGCGAGAATATCCTCCCCCTTGGCACCACTCTCGCTCATGATTTTCTTGAGCGACAACTTGGCGTTGTCCCACCACATCTGAGGGTCTTGCTCTGCCCAACCAGTTTTCACTGCCATGATTGGCGCTTCATGATCGGGATAAAACGCAGAAGCTACAATTTCACCACTATCAACATCGGTAAGCGAAGCTTTTACGGAGCTAGAGCCTACATCAAATCCTAATAAATATCTACTAGCCATAGTTTATTCTTTTATTAATATTATTATTGTTTCTAATCATATTACGAATAAACTATATTTTTCCCCCTAAAAAATATTACCTATTATTCATCATCAAACATGCCATCATCAAAGAGTCCCTTGGGTTTCTGGATTTTGGCGTCAGAATAACCCACATTCCCTGCCCCAGCAATGGAAGACGAGAAATTGAGCATGAGCTGCTGAACAGCCTTGGAAGCAAAATTAATATGATAGATACCATATCCCTTTCCCTTCTCTATGAGCGACTTGGGATCTTTGGCACATTTCGTGAGATATTGGGTGACATAGGCATGTACATCCTTATAATTCAGTGGTGTAAAGATAGAATTACAAGAATTGTAGACATGACGAGCTATTTTTTCCAACTTTAGCCCATTGTTACCTGCCGCCATCAAAACATTAAATATCTCTTGGTCGAGTTTCATGATAAACGATTTAAGAAAAAAAACCGCGGTTTCTTCCTTAAGGAAGAAACCGCGGCTCTTTAAAAATTATTTAAGCGAGAGCAACCTTGTTGTCCTCATCTTTAATCTTACCCTCCTTGAAGAGCCATCCAATACCCAGAATAGCATCCTCTGCACTAATCTTAGCAGCCTTTGCTATCTCAGCAAGTGAGAGTGCCTTCTCGGCAGCTGCCAAAGCCTGATATACATCACCGGCTCTGAAACCTGCGTTTTCTGCGTTCAAATAAAGAACGTCCTTCTTTGCTGCTGTAGTCTTCTTTGCTGCAGGAGCCTTCTTTGTTGCAGTCTTCTTTACTGCAGTCTTTGCTGTTGCTTTCTTTTCTACCATGTTTTAAGTATTTTATATTATCCTACTTTTGAGAGCTCAATAATCGAGCTTTACTTTAGTATTTGCTGCAAAATTATAACTTTTATTTCAAAAAGTTATTAATTTTTCGAAAAAAGTTAGCAATCAACAAGAAAAGTGCTGCATTTCTTGATATACGTCAAGAGATACAGCACTTTATTTTACTAAAAATCAATTACTTATTAATTTTTCAAGTCAAGTTTGATTTCCAACTCATCAAGCTGCTTTGGATCCAATTCAGAAGGAGCATCAAGCATTACGTCACGTCCTGAATTATTCTTAGGGAATGCGATGCAATCGCGAATGCTATCAAGACCTGCCATGATGCTGACGAAGCGATCCAATCCGAAGGCAAGACCTGCGTGAGGTGGCGCACCATACTTGAAGGCATTCATCAAGAAGCCAAACTGAGCCTCAGCTCGCTCTGGTGTGAAGCCTAGAACCTCGAACATCTTTTCCTGAAGCTTCGTATCATGGATACGCAAAGAACCTCCACCTACTTCGATACCATTACATACGAAGTCATAAGCCTTCGCACGAACCTGCTCAGGATGCTCATCCAACAATGGTATGTCGTCAGGGTTTGGCATCGTGAATGGATGATGGGTTGCCATCAAGCGCTGTTCTTCATCACTCCACTCAAAGAGAGGGAAGTCGACAATCCAAAGACATTTGAACACATTCTTATCACGAAGTCCCAAACGATCACCCATCTCCAAGCGCAAAGAGCAAAGCTGGATGCGAGTCTTGTTGGCATTGTCGCCACTCAAAATCAAAACGAGGTCTCCATCCTTGGCACCAATCACAGTCTTGATTTCTGCAAGTTCCTCTGGTGTATAGAACTTGTCTATACTACTCTTGATGGTACCATCGGCATTATATTTGATATAAACCAATCCCTTGGCACCCACCTGAGGGCGCTTCACGAAATCGGTAAGCTCATTGAGCTGCTTGCGGCTATAGTCTGCACAACCTGGCACGCAGATACCACCAATATACTTAGCCTCATCAAATACTGCGAAAATGCCCTTGCCTTTGAAAGCCTCCTTCAGCTCGACAAACTCCATACCGAAACGCAAATCAGGCTTATCGCTACCGAAGCGCTTCATTGCCTCGTGCCAAGTCATCTGCTGCAACTTTGGCAATTCTACGCCACGAATTTCCTTGAACAAATGGCGTGCCATCTCTTCGAAAAGGTTGATGACATCGTCTTGGTCTACGAAACTCATCTCGCAGTCTATCTGAGTAAACTCAGGCTGACGGTCGGCACGCAAGTCTTCATCACGGAAGCACTTGGCTATCTGGAAGTAGCGATCGAAACCTGCCACCATCAAGAGTTGCTTCAATGTCTGAGGGCTTTGAGGAAGAGCATAGAACTGTCCTGGGTTCATGCGAGAAGGCACTACGAAATCGCGCGCACCCTCTGGGGTACTACCAATGAGGATAGGAGTCTCAACCTCCATAAAATTCTGTGCATCGAGGAAATTGCGAATCAAGATGCACATGCGATGGCGCAACTCCAAGTTCTTGCGCACTGAAGGACGGCGCAAGTCGAGATAGCGATACTTCATTCTGATATCATCGCCACCATCTGTATTATCTTCGATAGTGAAAGGAGGCGTCTGGCTCTGTGAGAGCACATTGAGTTCTTTCACCAAAATTTCAATGTCGCCAGTATCCATTTTAGGATTCTTGCTCTGTCGCTCGCTTACTTCACCCTTTATCTGGATGCAATATTCACGACCCAGCTTGTTGGCTGCATCACACAAATCCTTGTTGTCGGCCTCGTTGAAGACCAACTGTGTGATACCATAACGGTCGCGCAAATCGACGAATGTCATACCACCCATCTTTCTTGAGCGCTGTACCCAACCGGCAAGTGTCACTTCCTTGCCTGCATCAGAGAGTCGAAGCTCTCCACATGTATTACTTCTATACATACCTTATTATATTATATATATTTTGTTTCGATGTGCAAAAATACTAATATTTAAGGACATAACAAAATAAAATCGCGAAAATATTACTAAAAAATATCTTCGCGACTCTATTAACGTATTTATTTCTTCATTCTTCTGAAAGCTTGGCGATGGAATCTCTCCTCTGCCTTGATGATGCTAAACACCTTGTTTGCGGGCAAGATAAGCATAAAGCGCGCATGATACTCTTGCTGCAACTGCTTGATCTGCACATCAAGCTCGTCTTGTCGGCGAATAGCCTCTGCGCAAGCATCATTGTCGTTTGGATTCACATGATGATAGCGACGCATCTCGTCGAAGAGCATACGCATCTTCTTCCCCATTTGTCTATAAACTGGGAAAAACTTAGCTGCCTGTGCTGGGGTGAGACACGCCTGGGTAGTAATGTACTGCTCCAAGTCTGCCTGAAACTTGTTCGGGTCAAAGCCTCCTCCGCCAGCATGTTTCTTGGGCTGTGCCATCATCCCCAAGCTTCCTATCATAAGCACCACTATCATGGCGACCAGTCTATGTAGAAATTTACCTTTGTTCATTGCGTTCATATTATTTTTATACAAGTAAGCCTCTTGCCAAAGATTAGTTTTCTGCTAGCAAGGAAGCATAAATGGTTTCATTGTCCATCATTGTATAGTCAGCCATCTCATTGAAGGTAGCATCGTCTCCGCCACTTTCATTTTGGTTTTGCATGACGTCATGAGCCACAACAGCTTGCTGGGTGGCGAGATGCCTTACACCGACCATAGAGCCCACGCCCACCAAAGCGACGACAGCCACAGCCGCAGCTATCTTGCGCAATGGCAACCGTTGCCACATAGTAGGTTGGATCGGAACGACGCGAGCCTCCTGCTCTGGCAGTCTCTCCATCACCTTGTCTGCGAGCTGTTCGAAATAACCCTCAGGCACCTTGAAATGGTTTTCTTTGCCAAAACGACTAACCAATATATCTTCTTCTTTTATCATAATGCCTTACACCTTATAATTTTTATATATACTTTTGATGCTATTAAAAGATAAAGGTTTAATCCTTGAGATGAAAAAAATCAGTTATCTTCTTCACGGCGAGATGATAGGATGCCTTGAGAGCCCCCTCGCTCGTCGAGAGCATCTTGCTCATCTCCGAATATTTCATGTTATCGAAATATTTCAGTGTAAAAACCGTACGCTGAACGTCGGGCAACCGAGAGACGGCTTCCTGTAGCTCAGCCTGCACTTGGTCGCCATCAAAATACTCATCAGCCATCAGATGCAATGCCACGGCAGGTTCCTCGTCCGTGCTCACCTGCAAGGCTTGCTTTTTTTGGCGCAAGAAGCCAAGAGCCTCGTTCACGGCTATACGATAAAGCCAAGTGGAGAGAGACGACTTGCCCTGGAAGGTATCCAAATTGCTCCATGCCTTGATGAAGACATTTTGCAACACATCGTCGGCATCATCATGATCCAAGACTATACGGCGCACTTTCCAATAGAGGCTCTCGCTATACTGATTAACCAGCACAGCGAAACCCTCACGTTGCGTCTTTGGGTCTCTCAACAAATCCAAGAGTTCCTTGTCTCTAATCATTGATTGTCTTTTGATATTATAAGAATTTCTTCAAGCTCTCGAAAATCACGGCATCATAGCCATAAACATCTGGATACTCTGCCGTTTTGCCTCCAGCCAGAGGATAAAGGGTGAAATAGGTCATGAAGAGTGGTATCTGTGGATTCACCCTCAGGCTGCTCACCACCATTTTTTTATCTGCTAGCGAATCTTCCGTCATCGAATAGTATATCTTCTTCTTCAGCTTTTCATCTTTGTCAGCCAGCAGGAACACAGCCAGATCGTAAGGCTTCTCGACCCTGACACATCCATGTGACACTCCCCTGTCCTCTCTGGCAAACACGCCCTTGCTGCTTGTATCATGCAGGAAGACGGAGAAATTATTGTCAAAACGAAATATTATCCTCCCCAAGGCATTTCCCTTGCCGCCTCTTTGCGCCACGCCGTAGGCTCCCGACATAAGCATGGAATGGGTAACTCGGCTCGCATCCACTTCCTTGCCAGTGGCGACTTCTCGGATGTAATAGTTACGAGACCTGAAATAACCAGGGTCGCCCACATGGCGAATCATATCATGGATGATGATGCTGCGAGGCACTATCCATTGCGGATTTATCTCCATTCGCTTGATCTGGCTATTCAGGAGAGGCGTCTTGGTTTCATTGGCGCCACACCCGATGCGCATTGTAAGCGTGTCTTGATGGTCGATGGCCATGAGATGAAAGGATGGGATATTGACCACTACATATTTTTTGTGCTGCCAAGGATTGTCTTCTTGCCGCCAACGGCATCGCTCCATATTGCAGAGCACCTTAACTTTCATCGCCTTGGTCAGCCCCCCGGCCTTATATTTTTCGAGCAGCGAATGGTAAAATGGATTCCTCGGTTGCACCTCCCGCAAGAATATGGCCACCGAATCATGGCTGATTTTGTGCATCGCCTGACTGAAGAATGCAGCATCGGCATGCTCCATTTTCACATCATAAAGCCCTCGGTATCTCACGGGGCGCTGTATGCTGTCGTATGGGTTGGGGCGCAGGGTATCCAGTCGGTTCAACACGTAGGTAGGGTTCATAAAACCAAACCTCTGACCTGCCACATAGCGGAGATACGACTTGGTTAGATAATACTCCAGACGTGCCATCACCTTGCTTGCTTGGTTGTCATCCGAATCTAGGTCGAGCGTTCTCAGTCGTCGCAAATCGCCCTCTATCTGCGCCACCTTAAATTTGCGTTTGTCAAAGCCCATGTCCGAAAGTGTATGCAGATAAGCGACGAGGGAATCTGCCTTGCTCCCTACCCCGTGGCGAGTAATCCACAGGAAGCCGCCCTTACCCTGGTAATACTTTCGCATGTGCACGTCGGCGCTCTGACGGTCTGAGTCATTGCGCATCAAGAATTCGATATGCCTTCGGATAGCCTTAGAGTTGACCACATAGGCTTCGGCGGACAAAGCTTGGTAATCATCTAGCGACAACGAGCGATTGCTGTTTGGCACTCTGTCGTGGCAAGAGCAGAGCACCAAACAGGATATGATAAGAAATAAAAACTTATTGAGTTTCACTATGTCGTCCTCACTTCGTTTTCATTTTCCCTTACGATTACATCACACCGTCGGCACGTAGTTTCTGCTGCCATTTCCAAGCAGAAGCCAACACGTCCTCGAGCTTAGCCTCAGCCTTCCAGCCGAGCACTTTGTTTGCCTTGGTGCAATCACCCCAAATCTTCTCGATGTCACCCTCGCGACGAGGACCATACTTCCAGTTGAGCTTCACGCCCGTAGCCTTCTCGAAGGTCTCTACGATTTCCAGGGTAGAGTTTCCATTGCCTGTGCCTATGTTGAAATACTCGATAGGCTCAGTTTCCTGGTCGAGCACACGAGCCATGGCTGCCACGTGAGCCTTGGCTAGATCCACTACATAGATATAGTCGCGAATGCAAGTGCCGTCAGGGGTATCATAGTCGTTGCCGAAGATGGTGAGTTCCTTGCGGATGCCCATGGCTGTCTGGGTAACGTATGGAATCAAGTTGTTAGGCACGCCGTTTGGCAACTCGCCAATCTCAGCGGATGGATGTGCGCCGATAGGGTTGAAATATCTCAGCACGATACTCTTGATAGAGGCACCGCTATGGATATAGTCGGCGATGATTTGCTCGTTGATTTCCTTGGTATTGCCGTACGGAGAGGTAGCCTTCTGATGAGGAGCCTCCTCGGTTACAGGCAAGTTCTCTGGCTTAGGCTGTCCATAAACAGTGCAAGAAGACGAGAAGATGATGCCCTTCACATCATACTGTGGCATAAGTTCCAAAAGATTGATGAGAGACACCACGTTGTTGCGGTAGTACATCAAAGGCTTCTGCACGCTCTCGCCCACAGCCTTGCTGGCTGCAAAATGGATGATGCCCTGAATCTCGGGATATTTTTTGAACACTGCCTCAGCAGCCGACTTATCGCGCAAGTCTACCTGTTCGAAAGCTGGACGGATACCGGTAATCTTCTCGATGCCATCAAGCACCTCAATCTTTGAATTGGAGAGGTCGTCTACAATCACTACGTTGTAGCCTGCCTGCTGCAACTCTACTGTAGTATGGCTACCGATGAAGCCCGTACCACCTGTAACAAGAATAGTTTGTTTCATAATCTTTAATTATAATATAGTTAGTTTGGTTGAATAATCTCAATCATGCAAATGCAAAAGTACAGCAAAAAATCGAAAAACGGAAAGAAAAACAGAAAAAAATGACGATTTCCTTTGTTTTATCTATTATTTACACTACCTTTGCAATACATTTAAGGAAAACCAAACTGAAGATTGAAAACATGAAGCAATACAACATAGAACAAGACATGAGATACTTGTTGTTGCTCTCGCAATCGTTTCCCACCATAGCCGAGGCGAGCACCGAGATCATCAACCTGCAGGCAATCCTCAACTTGCCTAAGGGAACCGAGCATTTCCTTGCCGACCTGCATGGCGAGTACGAAGCCTTTCTACATGTGCTGAAGAATGCTTCCGGCAATATCAAGCGAAAGGTAAACGAGCTCTTCGGCAATACCCTGCGCGAGCAAGAGAAACGAGAGCTCTGCTCACTCATCTACTATCCCGAGCAGAAGCTGGAGCTCGTCAAGCAGAACGAGACCGACATCGACGACTGGTACCACATCACGCTGCACCAGCTCGTAGCCGTTTGTCGCGACGTGTCAAGCAAATACACCCGAAGCAAGGTTCGCAAGTCGCTGCCATGCGATTTTTCCTACATCATCCAGGAATTGCTGCATGAGCACACCGAAGACCACGACAAGGCTGCCTACGTAAATGTCATCGTAGACACCATCGTATCCACGGGCAGAGCCGACGACTTCATCATCGCCATCGCCAATGTCATCCAACGGCTTGCCATCGACCAGCTCCACATCCTGGGCGACATCTACGACCGTGGTCCTGGCGCCCATATCATCCTCGACACCATGCGCCATTACCATAGCTGGGACATGCAATGGGGCAACCACGACGTGCTATGGATGGGAGCCGCAGCGGGCAACGACGCTTGCATCTGCAACGTCATCCGCCTATCCTTGCGCTACGCCAACCTCTTCACCCTGGAAGAGGGCTATGGCATCAACCTGGTGCCGCTGGCCACTTTCGCCATGGACACCTATCAAGACGACGACTGCCATGAGTTTGCACCCAAGCTCAGCGGGGGCGCAGCCGAGATGGACGAGAAGACGCAGCGCCTCACCGCACAGATGCACAAGGCGATAGCCATCATACAGTTCAAGATAGAAGGCCAGTTGATAGCCAAGCATCCCGAGTGGAAGATGGCAGACAGACGCCTTTTCGAGCACATCAACTATCAGAAGGGCACCGTGACTGTAGGCGGAAAGGAATATGAGATGACCTCATGCCACTTCCCTACCATCGATCCTGCCGACCCATTCAAGCTCTCGGAAGAAGAAGAAGTATTGATGCAGAAGCTTCACCATTCGTTCTTGGTCTGCGAGAAGCTCCACAAGCATATCAAGGTAATGTTACAGCATGGCTGCATGTATGCCATCTTCAACAATAACCTCCTCTTCCACGCATCCTGTCCGCTCAATGCCGACGGCACTCTGAAAGACGTGGAAATCTATCCAGGCAAGAAGTTCAAGGGCAGAGAGCTGATGCACCAAACGGGCATGCAGATTCGCACAGCCTTCCAATCCGACTCCGACCCTGCGGAGAAGCAATACGCCATCGATTTCTTCCTCTACCTCTGGTGCGGTCCAGACAGTCCGCTCTTCGACAAGAGCAAGATGGCGACATTCGAGCGCTATTTCATCGCCGACAAGGAAACCCACAAGGAGGAGAAAGGCTTCTACTTCCTATTGCGCGACAAGGAGGAAGTGATAGACCATATCATGGACGAGTTTGGCGTAACAGGTCCTAACCGCCATATCATCAATGGCCACGTGCCAGTGCGCACCACAAAGGGAGAAAACCCAATCAAGGCCAACGGCAAGCTGATGGTCATCGACGGTGGCTTCTCGAAGGCCTACCACAACGAGACGGGCATTGCGGGTTATACCTTGGTATACCATTCTCGTGGATTCCAACTCGTACAGCACGAGCCGTTCACCAGCATGGAAGATGCCATCAAGCGAGGCACTGACATCAAGAGCACCACACAGATCGTTGAGATGTCTAACCGACGCATGCTCGTGGCAGACACCGACATAGGCCAGGATTTGCGCAAGCAGATAGAAGACCTGAAAGAACTCCTCTTTGCCTACCGCCATGGTTTCATCAAAGAGACGGAAAGGAAGAAATAAAAGCTACGCACAAAAGGTAATTATGTAAAAATAATTAACCGTCATTCACACCCTTCTGAGAACCCCAATAAAATCGGCGACAGAAGTGTTAAATCATTTTCTCTTAAGAGAAAAAAAATTTTCTGTTAGTAATGATTAAAAAATAACTTGGTATATTTTTGTATAACTTTTATGAAGTGATAC
>CAVKXW010000003.1:0-64587 GCA_963660215.1 Bacteroidaceae bacterium
GTATCACTTCATAAAAGTTATACAAAAATATACCAAGTTATTTTTTAATCATTACGAAAAAATTTTTTCTCTTAAGAGAAAATGATTTAACACTTCTATCCCAGAAAAACAAGGGATAGAAGTTGTTAAGGAATGATGGTTAAATTACTTTACATTTTAATGCTCGGACAAACTCTTGCTCGGCTACTGCCATCGGTTGCTCATGCCCATCAGGGCGATGACGGCCTCGTTGTATTCATTGATGATGTCGGCGTGTTTCATGAGCATGTCAATCGCTTCTTCCAGTGCATTGACATACTCTACGTACGAAATTTCGCCGTTCTCATATTCCAGCGTGCTCAGGCTTACGATGCTGCGAGCCTTGGCTAGGTTCTCGCCGTTGTAGTAGTCCATGCTCCTGATGGCGTTCTGCAGGCGATGGTAGCCCAGACGGTAGTCGCGCTCCTTCTGGCTGCGCTCCTGCTGCATCTCTATCTCTGCCAGTTCGCGGTCTTTCTTGGCGGCCCGAACCTTCGCCTTGGTGGCACCATGGAAGAGGGGCACCCCCACCCCAATCTCGAAACCGAAGAAGTTGCCCTCGGTGAATCGTTGTCGGTCGATGTGGTAAGGGTCCCAGCTAGAGATGAGCGCCTGGGTGCGAAGCGAGAGCGAGAGCGACGGAGCATAGCCCGTCTTGGCACATTTCACCTCCTCGTCGAGAGCCTTCAGGCGGTCGTGCTGATACTGTGCGTCGGCAGTCTGGGCATAGTCGAACATTCCGCCCACGGGGTCGGAAAGGGCGATGAGGTGAGGCTCGGCAGGCATGATGGGGCTCTGGGTGTTGAGCAGTTCCATCAGGATGGTTTGCTGGTTCTCGGCCTCGCCCTTCACGCGTCCCATCTCCAGATGGTTCTCGTCTCTCATCCTCTCTGCCGTGAGCATCTCCAACTGCTTGGCCTCGCCAGCCTCGTAGCGTTTCTCTGCCACGGCGCAGTAGCGGTCCAGGATGGAGTCTTGGCGCTGCAGGATGTCGAGCTTGTGCATCTGGTAGAGCATGGCATAATAGGCTGTGGCCACGTCGAGCTTAGTCTGCTGCAGGGTGGTGCCCAGGCGGCTGCGCTCGGCTTGGGTCTCGGCCTTGAGCTGGCGTCGGCGGGCGGTGTAAACGGTGGGAAACTCGATGCCCTGCGACAGGGTGAGCGCATTGTCGGTGTCGCCGCTGGAGGCAGGGTTCTGGCCGAAGACGAGCTCCGTCTTATCCACGTCCCATGCCGTGCCCTCCATCGCCTTGGCTCTCTCCACCTGCTTTCTGCCTGCCTGCATCGAGAGGTTCTGCTTCTCAGCCATCTCGAAACATTGCTTGAGCGTCAGCTTGACACCAGGGATGGTGGCGTCGAAGAGATGCGCCCCAACCTGCAGGGGGTGCGCCAGAAAACCCACGAGGGCAATGCCCATTATCTTGAAAAAATTGCTTGTTCTCATTTTCTTTAAATCTATTTCTTGGTAAACATTTTGTAGATGGCTGGCAATACGAGCAGTGTGAGCAGGGTGCTGGTCACCAGTCCGCCTATCACCACCGTGGCCAATGGGCGCTGCACCTCGGCACCGTCGCCCTGCGAGAGAGCCATCGGCAGGAATCCCATCGATGCCACCAGGGCGGTCATCAGCACAGGGCGCAGTCGAACCATGCAGCTCTCCACGATGCGCTCCCTTATCGCCAGAGCCACATCCGAGCCCTCGACCACAGGGTGCTCGCGCTGTGCCTGGTTCATCTGCCCGATGAGCACGATGCCGTTGAGCACTGCCACGCCGAAGAGGGCTATGAAGCCCACGCCAGCCGAGATGCTGAAAGGCATCCCCCTGAGCCACAACGCCCATACGCCGCCGATGGCTGCCAGCGGAATGGCGCTGAAGACGAAGAGCGACTCCCTGAGGTTTCTCACCGTGGCGTAGAGCAGCAGGAGGATGATGAGCAGAGCCACCGGAATCACCACCATCAGGCGTTGGGAGGCACTCTGCAGGTTCTCGAACTCGCCACCATAATTATAATAGTAGCCCTCGGGCATCTTGAGCTTCTGGTCGAGGATAGACTGTATCTCACCGACGGTGCTCTGCACGTCCCTGCCCTTCACGTTGAAGCCCACATAGATGCGGCGGTTGCCGTCTTCGTGGGAAACCTGGGCTGGCGCGCTCTCATATACCACGTCGGCTATCTGGCTGAGCGGGATGGAGGCAGACTGCCCTGCCGCCTTCGCCGATTCGACCGAGAGTGGGATACTGAGCTGTTCTAGCTGCTCCACCGTGCGCTGCTCGGGGTTCATGCGCAGCACGATGTCAAACTTCTTGTCGCCCTCGTACACGGCTCCTGTCGTGGCACCGGCGAAGGTGGTCTCCAGCACACGGTTCACCTCGTCGACGCTCACCCCATACTGGGCCATTCGCTCGTGATTGTATTTCACCTGAATCTGTGGCAGTCCCGACACCTCCTCGACGAAGATGCCGCTCACTCCCCTCACGCCCTTGATGAGTCGCTCCACCTTCTGGGCTTGCTGGGTGAGGGTGCCCAGGTCATCGCCGAAAATCTTGATTGCCACATCCTGCTTGATGCCCGTCAAGAGCTCGTTGTTTCTCATCTGTATCGGCTGCGAGATCTCAGCCTCCAGACCTGGGATGAGCCTGAGCGTCTCCTCCATCTTCTCCATCAGCTCGGCGGTGGTCTTGGCAGAAGTCCACTCAGCCTTAGGCTTCAGGGCTATCATGATGTCGGCTCGCTCCACGGGCATCGGGTCGGTAGGAATCTCGGCGCTTCCGATGCGGCTCACCACCTGCTTGATTTCGGGATATTCAGCCTTCAGCAGCTTCTCTGCCTTGGTGCAGCTCTCCACCATCTGCGAGAGCGAGGTGCCCTGGGCCATGCTCATCTCCACGGCAAAGTCGCCCTCCTCCAGGCTAGGGATGAACTCGCCGCCCAGAAACTTAAAGCCCACCACGCTGACGCAAAACAGCGCCACGGCTGCCGTCACCACATCCTTGTGGCGGCTGAGCACCCATCCCAGCACTGGGCGGTACCAGCCCTGCAACTTCTCTATCATTCGGTCGGAGAAGGTGCGCTTCTCGTGTACCTTGCGGCTCAAGAAGAGCGCGCTTGCCATCGGCACATAGGTGAGCGAGAGGATGAAGGCGCCCAGGATGGCGAAGAACACGGTGAGCGCCATCGGGCGAAACATCTTGCCCTCGATGCCCACGAGCGTCATCAGCGGCACGTATACTATCATGATCATGATTTCGCCGAAGGCTGCGCTCTGGCGGATGCGAGAGGCTGAGAAGTGGACCTCCTCGTCCATCTCTGCCCTGGAGAGCTGATGTCCGCCGCGGCGGTTGATGTGGGTCACCACCGCCTCTACGATGATGACCGCCGAGTCTACTATCATTCCGAAGTCGATGGCGCCGAGACTCATCAGGTTGCCCGCAATCCCGAAGCTCTTCATCATGCCGAAGGCAAAGAGCATGCTGAGCGGTATGACCGAAGCCACCACGAGTCCGGCGCGCCAGTTGCCCAGGAAGATGACCAAAACGAAGATGACGATGAGTCCGCCCTCGATGAGGTTTCGGGCGATGGTGCCCTCCACGCGGTCCACGAGGTTGGTGCGGTCGATGAAGGGCTCGATGACCACGCCCTCGGGCAGCGACTTCTGAATCTGCTCGATGCGCTCCTTCACGTTCTTGATGACCTGCTGGAAGTTCTCGCCCTTCAGCATGATGGCAATACCTGCCACCACTTCGCCCTCGCCGTTTCGGGTGACGGCTCCGAAACGAGTGGCATGGCCCAGTTGCACCCTAGCCACGTCGCCCACCTTGACGGGCGTTCCGCCCACGGTCTTCACGGTGATGTTGGCGATGTCGTCCAGGTTCTTCACCACTCCGATTCCTCGGATGAAGTACTGGTTGGCGTTTTGCTCGATGTAGCTTCCGCCCGTGTTGGCGTTGTTGCGCTCCAGGGCGTCGAACACCTCGCCCAGCGTCACGCTGTTGGCGCTCAGACGGTCGTTCTCTATCGCCACCTCATATTGTTTCACATAGCCGCCCCATCCGCTCACCTCGGCAACGCCAGGGGTTCCCGACAACTGCTTTCTCACGATCCAGTCCTGGATGGTTCGCAGCTGGGTGAGCGAGTATTTCTGCTCATATCCCTTCTTGGCTCTCACGGTATAGTGGTAGATTTCACCCAGCGCCGTGGCGATGGGACCCATCTCGATGTCGGCGTTCTTGGGCAGCTCCTTCCCCATCTGCTCCACCACCTGGCTCACCTGCGAGCGAGCCCAGTAGATGTCGGCGTCGTCATCGAAAACGAGCGTGATTACAGAGAGTCCGCTCCTGGAGATGCTGCGTCGCTCCTCGATGCGAGGAATGTTGGCGAGAGCCATCTCCACTGGGGTGGTCACGTATTGCTCCACCTCCTGTGCGCCGAGCGAGGGAGCCTGGGTGATTACTTGCACC
This sequence comes from Bacteroidaceae bacterium, assembly GCA_963660215.1. Taxonomy (GTDB): domain Bacteria; phylum Bacteroidota; class Bacteroidia; order Bacteroidales; family Bacteroidaceae; genus Prevotella. The sequence goes on from CAVKXW010000003.1 coordinate 4,477, forward strand.
TGGTTGTCGGTGATGTCGGGCGTAGCGTCGAAAGGCAGGTTCATGAGCGACCAGCCTCCCCAAACCGCCAGGGCTATGGTTAGCACCCCAATCACCATCTTATGGCGAATGGAGTAAGTGATTAGTTTCTGAAACATAGCGGCTTAGTCCTCCTCTCCATGGTCGCCCGTGAGCGAAGCCAGATAATAAGCGTTTTCGGTCACGATCTTCTTGCCCTCTGCCTTGAGATGCTTGCAGAGCTTCACCTCGGTATACTCGCCGTCGGTGGCTCCGGTGATTACCTCGTGGCGAGAGAAACTATACTGCCCCTTCTTTGGAGTGCCGTTCAAGGCAAAGACGTACTGCTTGCCGTCGGTGCTCACGATTGCCTTCGAAGGCAGGGCGATGCACTGCTGCGAGCCTGTGGCAATCTGTCCGCTCACAAACATTCCGTCGAAGAGATGAGGCTTGCCGTGGACACCACTAGCCGAGAATGACGATGCGTCGAGTTTTACATGGACTGCAACCGATTTCGAGCCGTCGTTAAAGTATTGGTTCATGCCATATACATGGCCAACCAGTTTCACGCCAGGCTGGTTGGTGAGGCTAAGATAAACCTTGTTGCCCACCTTCACCTTCTGTAGGTCTTTCTCGAAGATGTTCAGGTCGCACTCCACCTGCTGTGTGTTTCTAATCTTCATCAGCGGTGTCTGCATGTCGGCGTAGCTGCCCAGGCTGGCAGTCATCTGCGACACGGTGCCCGAGATGGGTGCCCTGAGCGGAAAGGCGGTGGTAAACTTGCCCTTGGCTACGGCGGCGGTGGAAATGCCCATCTGCTGCAGTTGTTTTCCGATGCCCACGAGGTTGGCTTGCGCCACCTTGTATTCCTTCTGCGCCTGCTGTAGGTTCTTCTTCACGCCGGCCCCGCTCTGTGCGAGGGTTTTCTGGCGCTCCATGTCGGCGAGAGCCAGCTCACACTCCTTGGTGGCAGAGTAATATTCTCGCTCCAGACTCACCACGTCGGTGTTCTCCACGAGCGCCACTACCTGTCCTTTCGCCACCAGTTCGCCTTCCTTCACATAGATGGCCTTCACCACGCCGCCCATCAGCGAGGCGACCTCGCCCATGTTCTGCGCTCTCAACACGAGTTCGCCCTTGGCCTGGATGGTGGCGTCCATCATTCTGTCGATGGCTTCGCCCATCTTCAGGTCTACTGCCTGCACCTGCTTCTCTGAGAGCGGAATGTTGTCGAAATCCACGTCTTCCTCGTGCACGGTTTCATGGGCCTCTGCCCCAGTCTGCTTGGATAGGAACGTAAAGCCAGCCAGGGCAATAGCCGTAACGGCTACAATCAAGATGATTCTTTTCATATTTGTTCTCCTTCTTCTTTTTCTTCGCCCTTTATTATTAATGTATAAGGTACGTCCTTAAAAATAATGTATAAGGGGCTTGTTTTTTGCTTATAGTTTTCTAAATTCGGCTGCAAAATTACACAAATGCAGCTGCAACCAAGTTGCAATCAGCAATCTGGCTATCAGAAAAATCAACAAAAAGAAGAAGGAGGCCCTCGCCTGCTGATGTGGGGCTGACCTGGTGGAGACCAAGCCGAAGCTTGCTCCTGCCAATCCACAGCCACCAAAGCCTGCGAAGGGATGAATACATATTGGGAAGAAAGAATGAAGAGCAACTGCCCACCGTCGATGATATGGCGCTGGATGCCCTTCATAACCTTGGCATTGGTAAAGAAATGATGCATCTGGTGCACACGGCAACTGCCCTTCTCGGCTTGGCTACCATCGCCATGGTGGTGAGTGTGCACGTCGTTGAGATTGCCATCTTTCTGACATTCCTCCACAACCATGCAGATACGCCCCATGTGGTGATGATGAGCCATCACCGTAGAGAGCAGCATGCTGAGCGTAGCCACCCATAAGCTGATTATGTAGAATAGCCTATGAATCATTTTCCTTACTAAATATATCGGTTGCAAAATTACGCTAAAAGGATGAATTGACCAAGGAAAATGGAGAAAAATTAAGTTTTTTCTTAAAAAAACAAAACTTTGTTACCCTATATTCACACTTCATTCGTATTTATTATGAGAATTTAGTAACTTTGCAACAAAATTAGTAACAAATAACAATGAAAAGATTATTTTTAGTTTTACAATTACTCTTAGTGGTAATTTTGGCTCAGGCACAGATGATGAACCCTGTGAAGTTCACCAGTTCGCTGAAAACGAACGGAAGTGCCGTGGCAGAAATCGTGTTTACAGGTAAGATTCAGCCAGGATGGCACGTATATTCCACCGGCCTTGGTGGCGACGGTCCTATCTCCGCCACCTTCAACGTCAACAAGATGGACGGTGCCGAACCTGTAGGAAAGCTTCAGCCTCGTGGCAATGAGATTACAAAGTTCGACCCTCTCTTCGAAATGAAGCTTCGCTATTTCGAGGGAAGCGTCACCTTCGTTCAAAAGATTAAATTCACCAAGCCTAATTATACCATCGACGCTTATGTGGAATATGGTGCTTGCAGCGACCAGAACTGTCTGCCTCCTAGCGAGGCTAGCTTCAAGAGCTCTGGCAAGTCGCCAGCCGTAGATGCTGCAGCAGAAACAACCGAGGCAAAGGATGCCAAGGCAGTAGACCCTGCCCTGGCTGCAAAGATGAAGGCCGACTCGCTCGCCAAGGCTGCCCTCGCGGCTCAGGGCGACAGCGTGGCTGAGACTCCCGTAGACTCAGCCGCCCTCGCCTCGGCCATCGACGGCCTCGACACCAAGGCGCTCTGGAAGCCAGTGGTCAAGGAGCTCCAGGCATTCGGCGGCTCCAACGACATCGCCAACCATGGATTGTTCTACATCTTCATCATCGGTTTCGTGGGAGGCTTGCTGGCGCTCGTAATGCCTTGCATCTGGCCTATCATCCCTATGACCGTGAGCTTCTTCCTGAAGCGTGCCAAGGATGACAAGAAGAAGGGCATCCGCGATGCTTGCACCTATGGATTGAGCATCGTGGTCATCTATCTCGTATTGGGCTTGGCTGTGACAGCCATTGCGGGACCTAGCACCCTGAACGCCCTGAGCACGAGCGCCGTGTTCAACATCATCCTCTTCTTGCTCTTGGCTGTCTTCGCCTTCTCTTTCTTCGGTTGGTTCGAAATCAAGTTGCCAGACAGCTGGGGTAATGCGGTAGACAACAAGGCTTCCAGCACCACAGGTCTCATCTCCATCTTCCTGATGGCGTTCACCCTGGTATTGGTCAGCTTCTCTTGCACAGCGCCTATCATCGGCTTGCTCTTGGTGCAGACCGTCACCTCGGGCGACTGGTTGGCTCCTACCGTCGGAATGTTCGGCTTCGCTCTGGCGCTTGCCTTGCCTTTCACCCTCTTCGCCATGTTCCCATCTTGGTTGAAGTCGGCTCCTAAGTCTGGCTCTTGGATGGAGACCATCAAGATTGTGCTCGGTTTCGTCGAGCTCGCCTTCTCATTGAAGTTCTTGAGCGTGGCCGACTTGGCTTATGGCTGGCACATTCTCGACCGCGAGGTGTTCCTCTCTCTCTGGATTGTCATCTTCGGTTTGCTTGGTCTCTACCTCATCGGAAAGTTGAAGTTCCAGGTAGATGCCATCGGTGGCGACATCAACAAGCCAATGCCTGTGGCTTGCATCATGTTGGGTCTTTGCTCTTTGGCATTCTCCGTCTATATGATTCCTGGCCTTTGGGGTGCTCCTTGCAAGGCTGTCAGTGCCTTCGCTCCTCCTGTAAACACACAGGACTTCAATCTCAACACCAAGACCGTGGAGCCTGCTTATCGCGACTATGAGCTGGGCATGGCTGCTGCAAAGGCTGCAGGCAAGCCAGTGCTCATCGACTTCACTGGCTTTGGCTGTGTAAACTGTCGCAAGATGGAGGCTTCCGTATGGACCGACCCTTCTGTGGCTGACAAATTGACAAAGAACTATGTGCTCATCTCGCTCTATGTGGATGACAAGACCCCTCTGCCAGAGCCTATGGAGGTGACATTCAACGGCGAGAAGCGCACCTTGCGCACCGTCGGCGACAAGTGGAGCTATCTGCAAGCCAGCAAGTTTGGCGCCAACGCCCAGCCGTTCTATGTGGCAGTGGACAACGAGGGCAACCCATTGACCTCAGCCTTCAGTTTCAAGGAAGACGTGAGCGCTTATCTCGACTTCCTGAACAAGGGCTTGGACAATTATAATAAATAAAGACAACTTATACTCCCAATAAGGGCGAGAATGGCATGTTTTTTGCAGTTCTCGCCCTAAATTATTCTGACATCTTCGGAATGCTCAGAAATCTTTGATAATAACAATAATATAAAAAAGAGATATTCTTATGACAAAGAAAGAAGTTCCAGTCCTGCTCTTGACAGGCTATCTGGGTAGCGGCAAGACTACCCTGCTTAACAAAATCTTGGCAAACAAGAAAGGCATTAAGTTTGCAGTCATCGTAAACGACATCGGCGAGGTGAACATCGACGCCGACCTCATTGAGAAAGGCGGTGTAGTAGGTCAGAAAGACGATTCGCTCGTATCCCTGCAGAACGGTTGCATCTGCTGCACGCTGAAGATGGACCTCGTGGAGCAGCTCAAGGAAATCGTAGATATGAAGCGCTTCGACTACATCGTAATCGAGGCTTCGGGCATCTGCGAGCCCGCCCCTATCGCCCAGACCATCTGCTCCATCCCTTCACTCGGCCCACAGTATATCGAGAACGGCGTGTTGCGTCTCGACAGCATCGTGACCGTGGTAGACGCCCTGCGCATGAAGGACGAGTTTGCCAACGGTAGTGACCTGATGAAGAAAGACCTCGACGAGGAAGACCTAGCATCGCTCGTCATCCAGCAGATAGAGTTCTGTAACATCATCCTGCTGAACAAGGCTGCCGAGGTAGAGCCAAAGGAACTCGACCACCTGAAGCAAATCATCCGCGCCATCCAGCCAAAGGCAGAGATATTCGAGTGCAACTATGGTGACGTAGACCTCGACCTCATCGTCAACAATCACAAGTTCGATTTCGAACAGGTGGCTTCTTCTGCAGGTTGGATTCAGGAAATCGAAGCCGAACATCACGAAGAGGAAGAAGAGGAGGATGAGGATGAACACGAGCATCATCATCACGAGCACGAACATGAGCACGAGCATGAACATCATCATGAGCATGAGCACGAACATGAACATGAGCATCACCACCATCATCACCACGACCATGACCACGACCATGAGGGAGGCGAGGTAGAGGAATACGGCATTGGAACATTCGTTTATTATCGCCGTCGCCCATTCGACTTGGGACTCTTCGATGATTTCGTGGCAAGAAAATGGCCTAGAGACGTTGTTCGTGCCAAGGGCATTTGCTATTTCGATGACGAGCGCGACATGTGCTACGTGTTCGAACAGGCAGGCAAGCAGAAGACCGTGAAGCAGGCAGGACAATGGCTCGCCACCATGCCAGCCGACCAGCTCGCCGAGCTGCGCCGCAACAACCCTCAGCTAGAAAAGGAATGGGACGAGACCGTGGGCGACCGCATGATCAAGCTCGTCTTCATCGGCCAACACATCAAGGAGCAGAAGGATGCCATCATCGCCGAGCTCGACAAGTGTCTGGCATAAGCCCATTTTCGGGTTTCTTCACGCTCCTATGATAAAAGGAAGGAAGAAATCTGTCAAAAAAAGATGAGGAATTTTACCTAGAAATAAGAAAAACGAAGGAAAACGGCAGAAAAAATGCAGTTTTTCCTTCGTTTTTTAGTTTAATTCGTTTTTTTTTGTTAAATTTGCACCCAAAATAGAGAATACTTGAAAAGAGGACAAGTAAATTGCGCCCGAAAACAAAAAGAGAATATTAATTAGGATATGAATACAGACTTCAGACCTGCATATATCAAAGACTTCACGGCTTGCTGGAAAATTATCGACCAAGCTCGTCGACTCATGGTGGCTTCCGGACGCCACCAATGGACTTTGGAGTACCCATCAGAAAAGGATATCAGAAGGGACATTGACAATGGAAATGCTTTCGTCCTGACCGTAGATGATGAGGTCGCAGTGTATGGTGCCGTGATGCTCAACGGCGAGCCAAGATACGAAAAGATTGATGGAAAATGGATAACAGAAGGCGATTATTATGTAATCCACCGTTTCGCTACTCTCACCAAATATCAGAGAGAGGGATTGGCTAGAATCTTCATCAACAAGGTGAACAGCCTTTGCGAAGTGGAAAGAGTGCCTAGCATCAAGGTGGACACCAATTACGACAATATCCCTATGATTAACTTGCTATCTTCCATGGGATTCTGTATCTGTGGAAGAATTGACTATGGCACTGATCGAGGTACGAGATTCGCCTTCGAAAAGCGCACCATTGCCCAGGAGGACTAGAGCATGGACGAGAAACAAAAAATGATGCAAGGCTTGGTTGAAAAGCTCAACCAAGCATCTGATAGCTACTATAATGGCAAGGGCGAACTCATGACCGACTATGAGTGGGACGCCCTCTTCGACCAGCTAAAAAAACTAGAGGAGCAAACGGGTGAAGTCTTGCCCGATTCCCCAACCAACCGTGTCTCGGAGGATTCTATCGTAGGCAAGAAAGAAGAACATGAGTTTGCTGCCCTTTCACTGGCAAAGACCAAGCAGGTGGGCGACCTTGTGAAATGGGCTGAGAACCGCCCCATCTGGATTTCGTGGAAGCTAGATGGGCTTACCCTCGTAGTGACCTACGACAACGGCAAGCTTACCAAGGTAGTGACCCGAGGCAATGGACACATTGGTACTAATATCACACACTTGGCTCCTGCCATCCAAGGCATTCCCGCCGTCATACAAGAGAAAGGACACCTCGTGGTTCGTGGCGAGGCTGTGATTTCCTACGCCGACTTCGAACAGTTTATCATCGAGAGCGAGGGCGACTACGCCAATCCTCGAAATCTCGCCTCGGGCTCTCTCAGCTTGAGGGACGTGGAAGAGGTGAAGCAACGCCACATTCAGTGGATACCTTTCACCCTAGTCTACACTGACCGAGAAATCACGTCATGGGGCGAGCGTATGCTGATGCTTCAAGACCTAGGGTTTCACCCTGTGGAGCGTGAGCGCATCGACCAACCTAGCCCAGAAAGCATCCAGGCTGAAATCAATCGTTTCACCGAGAAAGTGACGAGCAAGAGCAATCCTTTCCCTGTGGATGGCTTGGTCATCTGCTACGACGATACGGAATACGCCTCCACGGGCTCGGTTACGGGCCATCATGCCACCCGCGCAGGCTTTGCCTTCAAATGGCAAGACGAACACGCCGACACCGAACTCGACCATATAGAGTGGTCGTGCGCTGCCAACACCATCACCCCAGTGGCTGTATTCAAGCCAGTGGAGCTGGAGGGAACCACCGTGCAGCGTGCCTCGCTCTGCAATGTGAGCGAGTGTGAGCGACTGGGCATTGGAGACAAGGGGACGAAACTGCAAGTCATCAAGGCTAACAAGATTATCCCTAAGATTATCAATGTCACCGATGTGGTGGGCAGCTTTGTAATTCCTAACGAATGTCCTGTTTGCCATTCCGCAGCTGTCGTGAGCGAGAGCGAGAGTGGAACAAAGACGCTACATTGTACCAACGATGCCTGTCCAGCCAAGCAGTTGAAGAAGTTTGCACGCTTCGTCAGCAAGGAAGGCATCAACATCGATGGAATTTCGGAACAAACTGTATGGAAATTCATCAACCATGGTTTTATCAGCGAATATGCTGATTTTTACCAACTGAAGAAATATGCCTTTGAGATTTCATGTTTCGAGGGATTTGGCAAAAAGAGTGTGAGCAACCTGCTCGAAAGCGTAGAAAAAAGCCGCCATACGGATGGCAGACATCTTCTCTACGCACTCAACATCCCGCTTTGTGGTGGTGATGTGGCTAAGAAATTGCTGAATCGTTATCCCGTGAGGCAGCTGATAGAGGCAGCCCGTCTCAGCATGTTCGACGACGAGTTTGCCAGCATCGACGGAATCGGACCCGAGAAGAGTTCTAAGTTCATCGCCTGGTTCAAGGACGATGCCAATTTCGCTCATGTGCAGCGTCTTCTCGCCGAACTCGTCATTGAAGAGAATGAGCCTCAGGAGAAAGGTAACAAGTGCGAGAGCCTGACCTTTGTGGTGACAGGCGACGTGCAACATTACAAGAACCGCAACGAGCTGAAGGCTTACATCGAAAGTCAGGGCGGAAAGGTGACGGGAAGCGTGAGCAAGAGCACAAACTATCTGATTAACAACGACTCTACTTCGGGCAGCTCGAAGAACAAGAAAGCGCACGAACTCAACATCCCTATCATCACAGAAGAGGAGTTCTTGGAGAAGTTTGTCTAAATTTATGTTAATGTTCCACGCTTTGATGCAAGGAAATGAGTCATCTGGTATTTCTATCTCAGAACAACAAAAAAATGAGAAGTTATGAATAAGAAAGTATTAAGCGCAGCCGTCTTGGCTACGGCTGTCATGGCTCTGTCTTCTTGCTCAACCAGCAGGAATGCACAGAAAGACAAGAACGAAACAATCATGGACAATGGAGTGGTAACGCGTCCGTCTGCCGACATGGATATAGACCCAACCTTCTTGATCATGTCTGACGCCCAACGCGACATCGTAAAAAGGAATAACCAGTTTGCCTTCAATCTCTTCCACCAGATGACTGGTATGGAATCGAAAGTGGTTTCGCCTGTGAGTGTGGCTTATCTGATGGGAATTCTTGCCAACGGGGCAGAAGGACAGACCCAAGAGGAAATATTAAAAGCGATTGGCTGTGAGGGAGTTGACTTGAAGCAGCTCAACGAATGCTACATGACCCTGATTCAGACGGCAGGCAAACTGGACAAGCAAACCACCGTAAACATCGCCAACTTTGTGGCAATCAACAAGAATTATCAGCTTAATAAGCACTTCGCCCAGACCGTGGCAGACTATTACAAGGCTGGCTTGGAGAGCATGGACTTTACATCGGCGACGAGCACCTCTCGTATCAACAACTGGTGCAAGGAACATACCGACGGAATGATTCCGCAGATTATCGACCAGGTAGACCCTAGCGCCGTTTCTTACCTCATGAACGCTATCTATTTCAATGGTACATGGCAGGAGAAATTTGACGAGAGGAACACCAAGAAGGAAAACTTCCAGGGCTACACTCGAAACATACAGAAGGTGGACATGATGCACCAGAACAGGAAGTTCTTTTATATGGAGAACGAAATGCTGAAGGCTGTAGAACTGCCTTATGGAAATGGTACTTACAATATGTTGGTTTTGCTGCCAAACGCAGATAAAAGCATCTCCGAAATGATGAAGAGCTTGAACCCTGAGATGCTGAAAAAGTTCTCTAGCCACATGGATCAATGTCAGGTAGATTTGAAACTGCCTAGGTTTACCACCGAGATGGAGTTGCCTCTCAACGACATCATCGGCAATCTGGGTGCTCCTTCGATGTTCTTGCCTGGCAAGGCAAACTTCAGTCAGTTTGCCAACGGCGAATTCTTCGTTAGCAAGATGTTGCAAAAGGCAAAGATAGAGGTTAGCGAGCAAGGCACCAAGGCTGCTGCCGTCAGTGCGGCTATCATGGTGATGTCGGCAATGCCTCATGAGACTCGCCGAGTAGAGTTTCATGCCAACCGTCCATTCGTTTATCTGATTCAAGACAGAAACAGTGGCGCCATCCTCTTTATGGGGCAATACACAGGGAATAATTAAATTGTTAATATAGGCCAAAAATGGTAAGAGGGCTATCCTGCATTTTTGCACGGAAGCCCTCTTTTTTATTGTTTTCTACTAAACTCTTTTTATTTTGTCACTCTGAACCAGTCTACGTCAATCCAACCACGATTGGTCTTGCCTGCTGGCTCTTGGGCGACAAAGCCCATTTTCGCTCCGATCCATTTCCCTTCTTTCATGGTGAACTCCTCGCCCACCTTTTCATATTTCTTGCCATCTTTGCTGAAATAGAACTGCATCTTTCCATCCTTTACCACCATTCGCATGAAGGCGGTTTCGTGGATGGCTGGCTGATAATCTATCTTGTCGGCAGAGGTTGGCTTCAGGGTAGCGAGCACCTTCGTAGTCTCCTTGCCGCCCTTGTCCGCTTTTTGGCAGGTAATCTGCTGAAGCTCGAATTGGTTGCCCACTCTCTTTATGACGAGTGCCGAATAGTCGAGTCCCATCATGATGATACCTCCCATCTGGTTTTGGTCTTTGGCGGTAAGCTCCAGTTTGGCAGTGGCTGTAAACTCATCAGCAGGGGTTTTCTGCAAGAGCAAGTTTGGCGTGTGCCAGATAGTTTCGTCGCTCTTGTTGGTGTAGATGCGATATTTGCCCCAAGGTGTAGGCATTCCGAACCATTGCTGATAGTTTGCGTGCCATTGCCATTGCAATCCAAGCTTTGGCTTGTTGAACTCGTCGCTCTCCAGAGGGTTCATGTTCACATGCTGGCTTGCCTTTGGCATCTTGTAGGTTTCGTAAGGTTCGCCACAGTAGCCCTTGGCTGGCACCTTGCCCATCACTGGCCAGTTGTCCTTCCAGGTCACGGGCTGTAGATGAACCACACGTCCGTAGGCTTCCTTGTCTTGGAAATGCAGGAACCAATCCTCGCCAAAGGCAGTGTGAACCCAACCTCCCTGGTGAGGGCCGTTAATCTTGCTCTTGCCTTGCGCCAACACCTTCTTTGCCTCATAAGGACCAAAAGGCGACTTGGAGCGCATGGCAACCTGAAAGCCTGTAGGCACGCCGCCAGCAGGGAACATCACCCAATACCAGCCGTTGCGCTTGTAGAACTTAGGCCCCTCGCAGGTTCTATATTCCGTTCCGTTGCCATCGAACACAATGACAGGGTCGCTGATAGCCTTGGTACCCTCTGCGTTGAGCTCTCTCACAGTGATGACGGATGCGAAGCGATTGCGAGAGTTGGCCCATCCGTTGACGAGATAAACCCTGCCGTCTTCGTCCCAAAGTGGCGAGGTGTCAATCATTCCCTTGCCAGGAATCACGCACACCGGGGCTTCCCACTTGCCTGCTGGGTTCTTGGTCTTCACCATGAACACGCCATAGTCAGGGTCTCCCCAATAGATGTAAAATTCGCCATTGTGGTAGCTGATACATGGAGCCCAAACTCCATTGCCGTGAGAAGGCTGGTCGAACTCGCTCTCTGGCTGGAGCTTTGTTACGGCATGGCCTATCAACTCCCAGTTTACCAAATCCTTGCTGTGGAGAATAGGAAGGCCTGGAATGCAGTTGAAGCTGCTGGCTGTCATATAATAGTCTTCGCCCACGCAAACTACGTCGGGGTCGCTGTAGTCGGCGTTGATTACTGGATTCTTGTACATTCCGTTGCCCAAGTCTGGATTCCAAACTTGCGAGATGTAAGGTTGGTCGGCCAGGGCTATTCCCGTCTTTGTGGTGGATAGTCCCGCTTGCCTAGGTGTATTTTGTGCCACCATCGGCATGGTTGCCATCAGTAGGGATAGCATCATGATTTGTTTTTTCATTGTTTTGATAATTTGTCTTTAAGTTGTTGTTTTATAGTTGTTTAATGTATTTTCTTGAATGTTTTCTTTTGCCTGTGAAAACTCCTCGTTAGTGGAGCGGCGCTTCTTCCGAAGGCTTGCCTGGCATCACGCGTAGATGGTATCTGTTGCCGTCGTATTCTATGCGCATGATATTGCTGCGGTTGGCTTTCATCTCGTCGGTGGATGTGGCACTGAGATGGTTTGCAAGGTCGATGGCCACATGTCCCATGGTGCGTCGCAAGTTCAGTTCGATGCAAGGCACCACCCGATAGCCTTCTTCCTCTGCGCTAATCATCATGTCTACGCCAAACGGACCGCTGTATACGTTCTTGAGCACTGGTTCCAAGACCTCAATGATGTGGGCTTTGATGGCTGCCAGCTGATTCTCCGAGACGTAGGGCTTCAGTTGCTCGACCTTCTCTTCCTCAGAACAGAGCAAGTTGCCCGAATAGGCGCTCTTGATGGTCTGGAAAAGGGAAAGCCCACGATACTCCACCTTGCCGTCTTTCATCTCAAACTCCATGCCGAAGTCTTTCACCTTATTATAATATGGTTCCACGGTGACACCCCCCTGATGATAAATCACGTTGGCCACCCATCGCTCGAAGACAGGATAGTCGCCTGCGGTCTTAAAGTCGGCGGAGCTTACATATTTCACTCCTCTCCCGCTACTGCTCCAAGGAGCCTTTACCACAACCTTGCCGTGCTGCAATACGAGTTCCTTCACGCTCGGATAGTCGGTGGCGTAAGTCACTCCCTTCTGTAGATGTTCGGCAGCCCACTGCCTGCTGCTCAACGCGCGTACCTTATTTAATAGCTCGTCGGTGGGGAGCATAATCTCGGGCACGCCCAAGCGAAGAAGCTCGTGCTTCAAGGCAAGGTTCCATCCCCAGGGATGAACGCTGTCTATAAACTCCGTCTTGAGCATGTGCTGCAACTGCGGCTTTGTGATAAACTCCACTTTCTCGGCAAGCGTCACGCCCAGGTGGCGCACTTTGTCGAGTGCATTGTCTATGTCGTCCACAAGAATCAAGTCGCCCTCGTCAGCCCAAAGAGCTGGAATGAACGCCAGGTCGCTTCTCAGTTGTCTTCCCGCATGTGGCGCGGTGAATTGACTGAGATGTGCTGCAAGAGCCAAATCGTGTTCTGGATTGAATATATGTAGTTTCATGCTGCAAAGTTATAAAGAAAAGGTCGAAAAACGGCAAAAATCATTGAGTTTTACTTAGACAAGTGCTAAATAATGAAAAAAAAGTTAGTTTTTGCTATCTTCACTTTGCAAATTAGAAATAATTAATTACCTTTGCATCTGAAAAAACAAATAAGAAACGATACAAAACTCATGGAAGAAGCATTCTTCAGAACACATACATACCTCGTAGAGCATACAAACGCGCCAGTGAGACGTACTTTGATGGACGAAATCGACTGGAGCGACCGTATGATTGGCATCAAGGGAACAAGAGGTGTAGGCAAGTCTACTTTCCTCCTGCAGTATGCTAAGGAGTATTTTGGGGCGACCGACCGCAAATGCTTGTATGTGAACATGAATAACTTCTATTTCCAGAGTCGAGGCATTGCAGATTTCGCTGGCGATTTCGTCAGGCAAGGCGGCAGAACCCTTCTCATCGACCAGGTGTTCAAGCAGCCCGACTGGAGCAAGGAACTTCGTAAGTGCTACGACCTCTATCCAGAACTCAAGATTGTGTTCACGGGGTCGAGCGTGATGCGCCTCAAAGAGGAAAATCCAGAGCTCAATGGCATTGTAAAGAGTTACAATCTCAGGGGCTTCTCGTTCAGGGAGTTCATCAACTTGCAGACAGGCAACGATTTCAAGCCCTATACGCTCGATGAAATCTTGCACAATCACGAGCACATCATCAAGCAGATTCTGCCTAAGGTGAGCCCGATGAAGTATTTTGACGACTACTTGCACCATGGATTCTATCCATTCTTCCTAGAGCATCGCAACTTTACTGAGAATCTACTAAAGACAATGAATATGATGACCGAGGTAGACATCCTCCTCATCAAGCAAATAGAGCTGAAGTATCTCACGAAAATCAAGAAACTCTTCTATCAGTTGGCGGTAGAAGGTGCCAAGGCACCCAACGTGAGCCAGTTGGCGGAGAGCATCAACACTAGTCGAGCCACGGTGATGAACTATATCAAGTATCTGGCTGACGCCCGACTCATCAACATGATTTATCCCGACGGGCAGGAGTTTCCAAAGAAACCATCCAAGGTGATGATGCACAACTCCAACCTGATGTACGCCATCTATCCGATACAGATAGACAAGCAAGAGGTGATGGAGACATTCTTCGTCAACTCGCTCTGGAAAGACCACAAGGTGCATCAGACAGGAAAGGACCACTACTATATTGTGGATGGCGAGAAGAGATTCCGCATCTGCGACGCACAGTCGGTCAACAAGGTAAGAAACAACCCGGATGTCATCTATGCTCGATACAACACCGAGGTAGGCAAGGACAACAGGATACCGCTCTGGCTCCTCGGATTCCTCTATTAAGTGAAGAGGGAAGAGTGAAGAATGAAGAATTCAAAGCTCTGACTAACAAAGAAAGTTCGAATAAGAATTAAATACAAAACATTTTTAATATTTTATCTAAAAGTAAAATGGCTAAAGAGAAAAAATTTATCACTTGTGATGGTAACACAGCTGCCGCTCACGTAAGCTATATGTTTACAGAGGTCGCTGCCATCTACCCTATTACTCCATCATCACCAATGGCGGAGCATGTAGATGAATGGGCTGCCAAGGGTCGTAAGAACCTTTTCGGTCAGCGAGTTTCTATCCAGGAAATGGAGTCTGAGGCTGGTGCTGCTGGTGCAGTGCACGGTTCTCTTCAGGCTGGTGCCTTGACCTCAACTTACACTGCATCCCAGGGTTTGTTGTTGATGATTCCTAACATGTACAAGATCGCTGGTGAGTTGCTCCCTTGCGTGTTCAACGTATCAGCTCGTACATTGGCTTCTCACTCACTTTGTATCTTCGGTGACCACCAGGACGTAATGGCTTGCCGTCAGACAGGCTTCGCAATGTTCTGCTCTGGTTCTGTACAGGAGGTGATGGACCTCTCTGCAGTTCCTCACTTGGCAACATTGGAGACAAAGGTTCCTTTCATTAACTTCTTCGACGGTTTCCGTACATCTCACGAGTATCATAAGATTGAGGAGATGGATATGGAAGACATCCGTCCACTCGTTAAGCCTGAGTATATCGAGGACTTCCGTAACCGTGCCCTCACTCCTGAGCGTCCTGTTACACGTGGTACCGCTGAGAACCCAGAGACATTCTTCACACACCGTGAGGCTTGCAACCCTTACTACGACGCAATTCCTGAGGTAGTAGAGAAGTACTGCCAGGAGATGACCAAGATCACAGGTCGTGAGTATCACCTCTTCAACTACTATGGTGCAGAGGATGCTGAGAACATCATCATCTTGATGGGTTCTGCTACCGAGCCAGCTCGTGAGGCTATCGACTACCTCAACAAGCAGGGCAAGAAGGTAGGTATGGTAGCCGTACACCTCTATCGTCCATTCTCTGTTGACTTCTTGAAGAAGGCTATTCCAGCTACAGTTAAGCGCATCGCAGTGCTCGACCGTACCAAGGAGCCAGGTGCAGAGGGTGAGCCATTGTACCTCGACGTGAAGTCAGCTCTCTACGACGACGAGCGCAAGCCATTGATCGTAGGTGGTCGTTATGGTCTCGGTTCTTCTGATACAACTCCAGCTAAGATTGTAGCTGTATTCAAGAACCTCGAGTTGCCACAGCCTAAGAACCACTTCACCGTGGGTATCGTAGATGACGTTACATTCACTTCTCTCCCAGAGGAGGAGGAAATCCCAATGGGTGGCGACGACTTGTTCGAGGCTAAGTTCTATGGCTTGGGTGCCGACGGTACCGTAGGCGCTAACAAGAACTCAGTACAGATTATCGGTAACAACACCAACAAGTATTGCCAGGCATACTTCTCTTACGACTCTAAGAAGTCTGGTGGTTTCACCTGCTCTCACTTGCGTTTCGGCGACAGCCCTATCCACAGCGCATATCAGGTAAACACTCCTAACTTCGTAGCTTGCCACGTACAGGCATACCTCCACATGTATGACGTAACTCGTGGTCTCCGTAAGAACGGTTACTTCTTGTTGAACACTATCTTCGACGGCGAGGAGTTGGTTAACTTCATCCCTAACAAGGTAAAGCGTTACTTCGCTCAGAACAACATCACCGTATATTATATCAACGCTACTAAGATTGCCCAGGAGATTGGTCTTGGCAACCGTACCAACACTATCCTCCAGTCTGCATTCTTCCGCATCACAGAGGTTATTCCTTTGGATCTCGCCGTAGAGCAGATGAAGGCGTTCATCGTTAAGTCTTACTCTAAGAAGGGTCAGGATGTCGTTGACAAGAACTTCGGCGCTGTAGACCGTGGTGGCGAGTACAAGCAGTTGACAGTAGACCCAGCTTGGGCTAACTTGGCAGACGAGGAGGCTAAGGAAGACAATGCTCCAGCATTCGTTAAGGAGCTCGTTCGTCCTATCAACGGCCAGGCAGGTGACCTCTTGAAGGTATCTGACTTCGTTAAGCACGACACAGTAGACGGTACATGGCAGAACGGTACAGCAGCATTCGAGAAGCGTGGTGTTGAGGCATTCGTACCAGTATGGAACGTAGAGAACTGTATCCAGTGTAACAAGTGTTCATTCGTTTGTCCTCACGCAGCTATCCGTCCATTCGTATTGACCGACGAGGAGTTGGCAGGCATCGAGGGTCTTGAGACTCAGGATGTAAAGGCTCCTAAGGCAATGGCTGGCATGCACTTCCGTATCGAGACTTCAGTTCTTGACTGTCTTGGTTGTGGTAACTGTGCTGACGTCTGCCCAGGCAAGAAGGGTGAGAAGGCATTGACCATGGTTCCATTCAACGTTGACGCTGAGGATATGGTTAAGGAAGCAGCTAACTGGGAGTACCTCGTACACAAGGTAGCTTCTAAGCAGGATCTCGTAGACATCAAGCAGAGCCCTAAGAACTCTCAGTTCGCTCAGCCATTGTTCGAGTTCTCTGGTGCTTGCTCTGGTTGTGGTGAGACTCCATACGTTAAGTTGATTTCTCAGCTCTTCGGTGATCGTCAGATGATCGCTAACGCTACTGGTTGTTCTTCTATCTACTCAGCTTCTATCCCATCTACTCCATATACAAAGAACGCCAAGGGTCAGGGTCCTGCATTCGACAACTCATTGTTCGAGGACTTCTGCGAGTTCGGTCTCGGTATGGTAATGGGTAACAAGAAGATGAAGGAGCGCATCGCTCACTTGCTCGAAGAGGCTAAGGCTCAGGAGGGTACTCCAGCTGAGTTCGTAGCTGCTGCCGACAAGTGGATTGCCAACATGAACGACTCTGAGGGTTCTAAGGAGGCTGCTGCCGAGTTGAAGCCATTGATCGCTGCTGGCGCAGAGGCTGGTTGCCCTATCTGCAAGGAGCTCAAGACATTGGATCACTATCTCGTTAAGCGCAGCCAGTGGATCATCGGTGGTGACGGTGCTTCTTACGACATCGGTTACGGTGGTCTCGACCACGTATTGGCTTCTGGTGAGGATGTTAACATCTTGGTACTCGATACTGAGGTTTACTCTAACACTGGTGGTCAGTCTTCTAAGTCTACTCCACTCGGTGCCATCGCACAGTTCGCTGCACAGGGTAAGCGTATCCGCAAGAAGGATCTCGGCTTGATGCAGACTACATACGGTTACATCTACGTAGCTCAGGTAGCTATGGGTGCCGACAACGCTCAGACATTGAAGGCTATCCGCGAGGCTGAGGCATATCCAGGTCCATCACTCATCATCGCTTACGCACCATGTATCAACCACGGTTTGAAGCGTAAGGGCGGTATGGGTCGCTCACAGCACGAGGAGGAGTTGGCAGTTGAGTGCGGTTACTGGCACTTGTGGCGTTACAACCCACTCTTGGCTGACGAGGGCAAGAACCCATTCACACTCGACTCTAAGGCTCCTAACTGGGAGAACTTCCGCGACTTCTTGCTCGGTGAGGTACGTTACCTCTCTGTACAGAAGGCATTCCCTAAGGAGGCTGACGAGCTCTTCTCTCAGGCAGAGAAGATGGCTAAGCTCCGTTACCAGACTTACGTTCGTAAGAGCCAGGAAGACTGGAGCGAACAGATTTAATCTAGAATATCAATAGGTTAATATATATATGAAAAGCCCTTGGTTGCAGTGTTGCAATCAAGGGCTTTGTTTATTTTGTTATATTGTAAATAAAAATAACCAAACTTTTCGGGATAATGGGAATTCCCCATAAGCAGGGTTCAGAAGTGTTAATTCATTTTCTCTTAAGAGAAAAAATTTTTTCGCTTAAGAGAAAATTTTTTTTTGCTTAAGAGAACGGAAACTTTCTCTTAAGACTATCTTATGAAACGGAGATGATATGTAAATATTTTTCTTAACAGAAAGCTTATGGCAATAGGTACATGACAGAGGTATAAAGCTGCATCAAAAGAATGTAGAATAAGAAACAGGGAGCCATCATTCGGATGCCAACGTTCAGGGCATCGTACATAGAGACAATGCCCTTGATGTTCTCGCTCATCCATCCATAGCTGAGCGCCATCACGATGATAGAAAAGCATAGGTAAGGCAGCAAGCTCCTAGAGAAACTGCTGGGATACAATCCGCCCAATACATTCAGCATTATGGCATGAGGCAACATGGTGAGCGCCAAAAGGACGAGGATGAAGACGATGAGCTCGACGAGCATCAGGCGCATGGCTGTGCGCTGACGGTATTGCGAATGGTCGAAGCGCAGCACCCCACTCTGCTTGACCACACCTATGGTGACGCTTACAAGCATGAGCCAAACCAGCCAGGGCGAGGCTAGATGGTCTACGAAATGGCCCATAAACCAGCGAATGCCTTCAGGACTGGTGAGCGAACGCATGAAGTATTCTGGCATCGCAGCTGTCAGAATCCACGATACCAAGCCTAGCAGTAACTGTGCTGAGCCCAAGCCCACTGCTAGATAAGCCAATAACTTCTTATGATTTCTCATTTTTGTGTGTCCACCTCCTTGTTCTTGTTGATACATTCCTCGTCCCTAGCGATTATTCCTCGTCGGCTCGCAGATTGTCAATGTCCAAGATGCGCAATTCGCAAGCTCTCACCACCAAGCGAGTGGCGTTGATGCCTAAACCGTGATTGCCCTCTGGAAAGAGTTTTTGAATCAGTTCGCTCTGGCGCTTCTCAAGGCTCTTCACGCCAAATGGCATTCCGCGGAGATTGGTGATTTGCTCCTTCGTATAGCCTAGCGCAAGATGGCGAAGGAATCGCTCGTCGTATTCGTCAATCTCATAGTTGACCAAGGCTTCTTGGCGCATCAGTTGGCTATTGACACTCTTCTTGAAGCGGTCTACTATCTTTTGGAGGATAGGCTGGTTGAAGACCAGCTTCTTGCCGCCCATGCAGCTGGCTACATCGCCACGGGTCAGGAGCTCGCCGCTTTTCAGGATGATTCCGTCACAACCAGCGTCGAGCACATCCACCCAAAGCTTCTCGTTCAAGATTTCGCCCGTAAAGATCAGCACTTTCACGCCAGGATATTGCTCTTTGGTTTGGCGGCAGATCTCCACGCCAACCGTGGTGGAGCCACCCAGTCCGAGGTCGAGCAACACGAGGTCGGGCAACTGTTGCTTGATGAGTTTCCAATAGGCGATTTCGCTCTCGGCGGTTCCGATGATTTCTGCCTCAGGAATATCGTTCTTGAAGATACCCTCGGTACCCTTGAGCTCCAAAGGTACGTCCTCTACTATGATTACTTTGAAATTATCCATGTTTCGTTATTTTAATATTTTATAGTTTCTGTATGCTTTGCAGTTTCTTGATGATACCCAGAGGCAGGTTGGCTTCTATCAGCAAGCATCCCTTCGGGCTTCTTTTGGCTTGGATGCCAGAACCTCTCAGGTTGGTCACCTCTCCTATTTCTCTTACTATCTGGCGACAGAGAAGATAATTCAAATCGCCAGTCAAGGGGGTGAAGAGTTGGCTATGGAGAGATTCGTTCCAGGCCACGTCTTGTTGTTCGATTTGCAAGAGTGCGTATGGAGCCCCCTTGCGTTCTACCACCTGCTCGCTGACTTGCTTTGAGCCACCCTTCATTAAGTCGACAAGATAACGATACAAGAAATCGTCATTCTTGATGTTGCTTTCTACCTGTTCCATCGCCTGTGCGCTCAACATGCTGTAAAGCGACTTGTAATAGTCTACGAGCTCCTTGAGCGACTCTACGTCATTAGGCTGTGTGTCAATGAGTTGGGCGATTCGCGAAGGATAATACATGGTTTCATGCTTCAGCGTAGAGAGACAGTTGTCAAGCACCGAGTTGGAGACATGGAGCTTGTCGTTCTCGTATTCGGCTCGATGCAGTTCGTCGGTCGTCATCTCCAGCTTGGCGGATTCTCTGTCTGCCTCGTCGATGCGCTGCGCCTTGGTTTGCTCGATGAGCATGAAGCGGTAGTTGAGCACGTGGCGATAATAAAGCAGATAATATGCCAGAGGCAGCTGCAACAAGAGGATGATGAGCAGGATGACCGCCACTGTCTTCGAGTTTTCGCTTTGCTGCATGGTGCGCACATAGTTGTCGAGCGTGTTGTCGGCGCTTCGTTCCCTGAACAGTTGTGTGTAAACCTTGTTGTTGCTCTGGTAGAGCTCCCATTGGTGCAACGCCAAGGCGGCGACAGCACTTTCGTTGCGAATGTCGAGAATGACGTCGTAGTTGGTGTCCAAACTGTCATGAAGCCATTGTAGTTCGGCGGCCTCGCCCACTTGTGGATGGCGTACCATCAGATATTTTCCACCAGGATGCACTGATAGATAATAACTGTTCAGATAATAGCGCGACGAGTCGGCAAAATCCAAGGTTCGATGATAAGTGCCGTTGATATTGCTGAAATAGGCACTGTCGGCGAAGGCATCTGCCCTTTCCAAGAGTGGCGAAACCTTCTGCTCCGTCTTGGAGTGGTGGTGATGTGTGTCCGAAGCCTTCTTAGCCCAACCTTGCAATGGGGAGAGCGAAATCAGCAAGACACCCATGACCAGGCAAGCCATGTGGCTGAACTTGCGCACCATGCCTTGCGGAAGGCGGAAGGTAAAGCTACTCCCCTTTCCCACCGTACTTGTGGCTTGAATCTGACAAACATTGAAGAGGCTGCTCACCTTTTTATATTTCTCGATGATTCCCTTGCAGTTGAGCAGTCCGAAACCATGCCCACCTGTGTAGGTTCTGTCGAAAACATGCGACAAGGTTTCTTCGTCCATCCCCTTGCCTGTATCTTCTATGCAGATTTCAATGCAATCGTTGGGTTTGGCTGTTCCTGAAGGCGAATTGACGGAAACAGTACGGGCACTAATGCGTACTTTCCCTCCTTCTGGGGTGAATTTCCGAGCATTGTCGGCTATGGTGTTTATCATGAAGAGCGTGAGTGTTCGGTCGGCTTTCACTATCGCCTCCGTAGGCTCTACCTCTAGCGTAATCCCCTTCATCAGGAAATTCATCTTTCCCTTTGCCACCATGTCGAAAAGTAGCTGCAAAGGAAAACTCTCTATGCGCAGGTTCAATGCTCCTTGGCGCATCTGTATCCATTGGGTGAGGACATTGTTGTATTGGTTGATTTTGCTTGTGAGTTCTGATATATATTGGTATCGCTCGCCTCTTACCTCCTCGGTCTCCCCTCCCTCGGCAAGGCGGTTCACCTCGTTTATCATGCGGTCGATGAAAGGCGTGATGCTGTTGACCAAGCTCACTTTGGCTCGTTGCTCAAGATTGCGCTTTTTGTTTTCCTCTATGTGCAGGCGAGTCATTGCAAGTTCTTCAGAAACTTCTTCTGTTTTCTCTTTCAACTCGCTGATTTTCTGCTCATTGTTCTTGTTCCATTCATGTAAAGGTGCGAGAAGTTCATCCATCGATCTTGAATGAATCTTCTTGCGCTTCATCCTGTCGAAAACATACAGAAGAATCACTACGAGCATGATCATTCCCACTACGGCGAATATCATCCAGTTGAGTTGTACGGCGTTTTCGTCTAGTGCAGTCGCTCGTGCTTCCAACTGTTTGTCTTGGCGTGACATGTCCTGCAAGTCGAGATAAAGGTTGCGGTTGTAATCGCTCTGTGGTTTATCGTTCATGGCAGAATAGACGAGGCAGAGTTGCTCTCGGATTGATGCCACCAAATCGGGCGCTTGCTTGATGGCGTGGTTATCGCCAAGGGCATGGTTCAGACAGTCGAGCGCCGACTGATAGTCGTGAATGTCAAAATAACATTCGGCGAGGGTTCGATAGGCCCCAGCTTTTTGGTAAACATCCCCATATTGAGCGAAGAGATCGAGGGCACGCTGAGCAAAGTTTCCAGCCAAGAAGTCTTTTGAAACCTGGTCGACATTAAGATATTGGAATGCAGGCAAGTTGTTTTTTATCAGATACTCGCTCACCTCCCCCTTCCTGAGATGCTCGCTGATAGCTTGTAGCGCATTGGCTTGCCAATAAGGATAAGGATTGTTGGCATTGCTGGCAAGCATGTAGCATTCTATCAGACGGTCGAACTCCGCCTGGTTGATTTCATTGGGAGAACCTTCAGTGATGGCTCCACCCGAGCCAAAATTGTAGAGATAATTAAGATATTGGGCTGTGTCTTGCTCCAGCTCATCTGGGTCAAGATGGTTCAAGGCTTGGAACATGGGAGTTTCCAAGCCGACATAATAAAAATATGTTGCCGCCACTATGTCAAACTCTGATTTGGCGTAGATGGCGCGTTTCTTCTCACGTTTGGGAAGCGAGTTGGCCTCTTCGTTGATGCGACGCAAGCGACGCATGGCCTCCTCGCGATAAGCATAAAAGTCTTTGTTGTGCGATTCTCTCTGGCAGAGTCGCATGTTTTGGATGTCGGCTATCAAGAGTTCTATCTGGTTGTCGCTTCGGTCTTCTATTTTCTGAAGCCATTTTTTTGCTGTCTTGTAATCCATCTTGGCGATGGCGACAAACGCAAGATTGTTGCACGCTTCTGCATAACCGGCAGGATAGTCGTCGGAAATTCGCAAGGCCCTTTCTGCCAATGCTTTTGTAGAGTCTAGGTTTCTATAATGATAGACATAAGATAGGTCGTTCAGCTCATCTACCTCGCCCTTATGCGAAGGTGTACAAGCCGAAAAGAAAAACATCGCCACCATCAAGAAGATGATGGCGATGCCCATGTTGTTTTTCCTTTTGATAAAAACAGGAGTCATGCCGCAGGTTTAGGCACGAGCCTTGGCGATATATCCAAGAGCCTCCTTGCACTTGGCTGTGATGGCAGCCCAATCCTGGGCAGCGACAGTCTCCTTAGGGAAGAGCTTGGAGCCCATACCTACGCAGAGCACACCGGCCTTGATCCAAGGGGTAAGGTTCTCTTCTGTTGGCTCTACCGCACCAGTCACCATGATGTTGCTCCAGCGCAAAGGCGCCATTACGTTCTTGACGAACGAAGGACCGCCTACGTTGCCTGCTGGGAATACCTTGGTCACGTCGCAACCTGCAGCCTGCGCATTGTTGATTTCTGTCACAGAGCCACAACCTGGTGAATAAGGCACCAATCGACGGTTGCAAACAGGAGCAATCTCAGGGTTGAAGTTTGGACCTACGATGAAGTTGGCACCCAACTGCAAATACAAAGCTGCTGTACCAGCGTCAATCACTGTGCCTGCGCCCAAGATCAACTCAGGGCATTCCTTGTCAGCCCACTTTACCAACTCACCGAAGATTTCATGAGCGAAGTCGCCACGGTTGGTAAACTCAAATACGCGCACACCACCCTCGTAGCATGCCTTGATGACGTTCTTACAAACTTCTACGTCTTTATTGAAGAATACAGGAACCATACCAGTCTCTTTCATGGCTGCCATGACCTGCATTTTGCTAAACTTAGCCATTATCTAATGTATTTAATTATATGATAATTTGAAATCCGTAAAATAAAAATCTGCGCAATCTGCGAGAGTCTTATCGCTGTACACGACCATTAGCGTTGCCACCGGCAAGGCTTTCCACCTCATCAGCGGTTACCAAGTTGAAGTCGCCAGGGATGGTATGCTTCAAGGCAGAAGCTGCCACTGCAAACTCGAGAGCCTCGCCCTGTGTCTCCTTGGTCAACAAACCGTGAATCAAGCCACCAGAGAAAGAGTCGCCACCACCCACACGGTCAATGATAGGATTGATGTCATAGTGCTTGCTCTGATAGAACTCTTTTCCATCGTAGATAAGAGCCTTCCAACCATTGTGGGTAGCAGAAAGAGACTCGCGGAGTGTAGAAACCACATACTTGAAACCAAACTCCTTCATCATGCCCTGGAAGATGCCATAGTAGCCCTCGGCATCAGTCTTGCCGCCTTCTACGTCAGCGTCTGGCTTGAAGCCCAGGCAGAGCTGTGCGTCCTCCTCGTTGCCGATGCAGACATCCACATATTTCATCAATGGGCGCATCACAGAGATTGCCTTCTCGGAAGTCCAAAGCTTCTTGCGGAAGTTGAGGTCTACAGATACAGTCACGCCATGACGCTTGGCAGCCTCGCAAGCCAACTTGGTGAGCTCGGCAGCCTTATCAGAAATGGCAGGAGTGATACCGCTCCAGTGGAACCACTGTGCACCCTTCATGATCTTGTCAAAGTCAAAATCAGATGGATCAGCCTCTGCGATGGCGCTGTGGGCACGGTCGTAGATAACCTTGGATGGGCGCATGGAAGCACCTGTCTCTGCATAATAAAGACCTACGCGGTCGCCACCACGAGCAATAAACTCAGTATTGACACCATAACGGCGAAGACCGTTCACTGCAATCTGACCAATCTCATGCTTTGGAAGTTTAGAAACGAAGTAAGCCTCGTGGCCATAGTTAGCCAAGCTTACAGCCACGTTAGCCTCACCACCACCAGGAATGATGCGGAGCGACTCGCTCTGGATGAAACGATCGTTACCCTCTGGAGAGAGGCGAAGCATAATCTCACCTAATGTTACAATTTTTGCCATTGTTTGATAGTTTTAATTAATTGTTTTTATTTTGTTTGTTTATGATTAACAATTTTAGATTGTCACTCAATTTCGGGGCAAAAATAACCATAATTTCCCGAATAGCGAAATAAAAATACACTTTTTTTTGTTTTTCGTGCAAAAAAGTTGCTGTGTCTTCGCACAATTCAAAAAAATGTTGTAAATTTGCGCCATAATTACCAAACTTGTGGTCGCACACAAAGACATAAATTTAAAAGCAAAAATCATGGCCGAAAAAATCAGAATCAAGGATATTGCCGAGAGAGCTGGCGTATCTGTAGGAACGGTAGACAGAGTTCTACACGAGCGCCCCAATGTGTCGAAACCGGCACGCGAAAAGGTGGAGAAAGCCCTCAAGGAAATGAATTATCAGCCAAATGTGTATGCCAGTGCCTTGGCATACAACAAATCGTATACCTTCTATCTGCTGATTCCGAAGCATGAGTCAGAAGCTTACTGGGAAGAAATAGAGGAAGGTGCCCACAAATGCGAAGACACGAGAAGAGACTTCCATATTGACGTGGAAATATGCTATTACGAGCGTTCTGACGAGGACTCCTTCCGCATGATGGGCGGCCAGATTCTCTCTAGAAAGCCAGAAGGAATAGTCGTTGTGCCATCCACACTTGAGGTAACGCGAGAATTTACCGAGCAGTTGCATGCGGAGAACATTCCTTTCATCTTGCTCGACTCTTACATGCCAGACCTTCGCCCGCTTTCCTTCTTCGGACAAGACTC
Organism: Bacteroidaceae bacterium; assembly: GCA_963660215.1. Taxonomy (GTDB): domain Bacteria; phylum Bacteroidota; class Bacteroidia; order Bacteroidales; family Bacteroidaceae; genus Prevotella. Next base: position 29,864 of record CAVKXW010000003.1, read on the forward strand.
TTTCTGCTCTGGTTACTTTGCGGCTAAGATGCTCATGATGATTGCCTCGAAAGAGACCGAAATCATGATTATGAGGCAAACCAAGGAAGGCAGAGTGGTCAGCAAGCAACAAGACAACCGAGAAGTGGGATTCCGCCACTATATGCACGACCATTTCCCAAAGGTTCAGATCATCGACCTAGACTTGCCGCTGAATGGAACGAGAGCAGAGAATGTCAAGATGCTGGAAAACTACTTCAACACGCATCCCAACACCCACCATTGCATGACGATGACCTCGAAGGCCCATATCGTAGGCGACTTCTTGCTGAAAACCAATCGTCGCGACGTGCAGATTATGGGATACGACATGGTAGAGAAGAATGCCAGATGCCTGCGCGAAGGCAGCATCTCCTTTCTCATCGCACAGCATGCTTACATGCAGGGCTATTCCTGCATCGACACCCTGTTCCGTGCCATTGTGCTAAAGAAGAAAGTGAATCCTGTCAACTACATGCCTATAGAGCTGCTGATGAAGGAAAACGTAGACTTCTATCGCAGAACCCAACTATAGTCTCGCACAGGCCAAGGCTAGATTATCTATACATAACAATGAATTATTTCTATAATACACATTAATTAATATATAAGACAAACTACAAAAATGAAACAATCAAGCTTTATCAAGATAAACCCTGCCGACTCGGTAGTGGTTTGCTTGCGCCCGATGAAAGAGGGTGAGACCATCGAGGTGGATGGCAAGACCATCACCTTGTTGCAGGATACACCTGCAGGACACAAAATACTCATCAACGATGCGAAGGAAGGCACAGACATCTTGAAGTATGGCTACCCTATCGGCCATGCCAAGGTAGACCTCAAGCAGGGAGAATGGGTAAACGAGAACAATCTGAAGACCAATCTCGCAGGTACGCTCGAATACACCTACAACCCAGTTGATGAAAAGCTGAATATCGCCGATGAACACAGAACATTCAAGGGATATGTGAGAAAGAATGGCGAAGTAGGCGTAAGAAATGAAATCTGGGTGGTTCCTACCGTGGGCTGCGTGAACGGCGTGGCCGAGAAGCTGGTGGAACTCCTGAAGAAGGAAACAGGCTGCGAAGGCATTGACGCCATCCATGCTTGGCATCATAACTTTGGATGCTCACAGCTCTCGGGCGACCATGAGAACACCCGTAAAGTGCTGCGTGACATCTGCTTGCATCCCAATGCCGGCGGCGTGCTCGTTCTCTCTCTCGGCTGCGAGAACAATCAGCCAGACGCTTTCATGGAGATGTTGGGTGATTACGACAAAGACCGCATCAAGCTCTTGGTGACACAGAAAGTGGAAGGCGACGAACTGGAGGAAGGAATGAAGATTCTTCGCAATCTCTATCAGAAAGCCAAGGAAGACAAGCGCGAGGAAGTTTCCGTTAGCAAGCTGCGCGTAGGTTTGAAATGCGGCGGCTCGGATGGTTTCAGCGGCATTACCGCCAACCCTTTGGTAGGTGAGTTTAGCGATTGGCTCGTGGCACAAGGCGGAACAAGCATCCTGACAGAAGTGCCAGAAATGTTTGGTGCCGAGACAATCCTCATGAACCGTTGCGAGAACCGAGCCCTCTTTGACAAGACTGTTCATCTGATCAACGACTTCAAGGAATATTTCTTGAGTCATGGCGAACCTGTGGGCGAGAATCCTTCTCCAGGCAACAAGGCAGGTGGAATCTCCACGCTCGAGGACAAGGCTCTGGGATGCACTCAGAAATGTGGTCGTGCCCCTGTGAGCGGTGTGTTGCAATATGGCGACCGCTTGGAAACCACAGGCTTGAACCTGCTTTCTGCCCCTGGCAACGACTTGGTGGCAGCCACAGCCCTAGCTTCGGCAGGTTGCCAGCTCGTGCTCTTCACCACTGGTAGAGGAACGCCATTCGGCACTTTCGTTCCTACTATGAAGATTTCCACCAACAGCAACTTGGCTAAGAACAAGCCAAACTGGATTGACTTCAACGCAGGCAGCTTGGTGGAAGGTGTCGAGATGAAAGAGTTGGTAGGCCAGTTCATAGATAAGATACTTTCTGTGGCAAGTGGCGAGGAAGCCCGCAACGAATACAATGGCTACAGGGAGATCTCCATCTTCAAGAATGGAGTGACTCTATAGAATGAATAGTTCAGAACGAATAGCTCATAAAAAAGCTCTTTAAAATGAGCTCTGAACGAAGAATATAAGAGTGAAGAGTGAGGATTCATACAATAAAGTCTTCACTCTTCACACATAATTATAGGACATTAAAATAGAACATAAAACTTGTACGATAAAACTTGTACAATAAAATAGTACATAAAGAAAGTACATAAGAAAAAGCTATGAGCAATAAGAAAGGTTTGTTGGCGCTATCGCCACTATTTTTGTTGATTGTCCTCATCACGGTATTTACCGTCTACTCGATAGATGCAACCCATCAGGACACGAGCCTCTCCCTCACCGTGGCATTCATGATTTCCAGCATCTATGCGGTGGCGATTTCGGGTGGAATGCCCATCAAAAAGCGAGTGGACACCTACAGCAAGGGAGCAGGTGCAGGCAACTTGATGCTCATGCTTTGGATTTATGTGCTGGCTGGCGCTTTTGCCGCCTCGGCCAAGGCGATGGGAGCAGTCGATGCCACGGTGAATCTAGCTTTGAGCATCTTGCCTGCCAGCATGATTCTGCCAGGACTTTTCTTGGCGGCATGCTTCATATCAGTCTCCATAGGAACCAGTGTGGGAACGGTCGTGGCTCTTGTTCCGATAGCTGCCGGACTGGCCCATTCCATGGGAGCCAATGTGGGCATGATGACCGCCATCATTGTCGGTGGCGCTTATTTCGGCGATAATCTTTCGTTTATCTCGGATACGACAGTGGTAGCTACGCAAACCCAAAGCTGCAAGATGAGTGATAAGTTCAAGGTCAACTCGCTCATCGTTGTGCCAGCAGCCCTCGTCGTACTTATCGCATACACAGTGATGGGCATAGGTTTGCAAGCACCTACACAAATCAACCAAGTGGAATACATCAAGGTAGTGCCTTATCTCATCGTCTTGATTACTGCCATCGCAGGCATGAACGTGATGGCGGTTCTCACCTTGGGCACCATTCTTTGCGGCATCATAGGAATCGGTTCTGACCTGCAGGGAGGTGCAGGGAGCTATAACCTCTTCGGTTGGTTCTCGGCTATGGGCAATGGCATCATAGGCATGGGCGAACTCGTCATTATCGCCATGATGGCAGGCGGCATGCTCGAAATCATCAGAGAGAATGGCGGCATAGATTTCATCATCGGCAAGATAACCTCGCATGTCAGCGGCAAGCGTGGAGCCGAACTCTCGATCGCAGCCCTGGTTTCGTTGGTAAACATCTGCACTGCCAATAATACCGTGGCCATTCTCACCGTAGGAAACATCGCAAAGAAAATAGGTGACCAGTTTGGGGTAGACAACCGCAAGGCAGCCAGCATACTTGATACGTTCTCCTGTATGGTCCAGGGACTGATACCTTACGGTGTGCAAATGCTTCTGGCGGCAGGATTGGCGAGTCTCAGCCCGATGGACATCTTGCCTTACCTTTACTATCCCGTTGCCATCGGAATAGCCGCCCTACTCTCCATCTTGGTAAGATACCCACATAGGTACAGCTAAGAAAAAGACAAGGCTTAGCCCAGAAAAGAAAAAGGATTCAATCAATATTTGGAGACAATAACAACATAAAGCTTATGGATTTTCTACAGAGAAATCTTTTCACAAAATTGCGTGCCGACCACTTCGGCATCCAAGAAGAGATGGAACCCATGACTACCTTCAAGAAACGGAAGATAGCCCAGATGCTCAAGAATGTGAACGATGTGCCTGCTGGCGAGGTTAAGATGCACAATGGCTTGCTGAACCGCCGCCTTGTGAAAATTCAAGAAGACGAGCGTCACGCCATCGACACGTCCATCGAGACGATTTATTTGCTGCGCATCATCGTGGCAAATGTGAATGGCATGCTCTCTAACGGCATAAACCTCAGGGGTATCATCCAGCTTGGCGACTATCTGCGCACTCGTGGCGACAAGGTGGATTTCGTGAAGTTGGAAAAATGGCTGACCAAACTTCGCATTCAGCGCATTGCCCAGTTGGAAGGAAGCGTTTTGATACGTTTCTTCGATTTCGAGAAAGACGAGATTCCTTTTGTCCGACATGAGGAACCTGGAGCCTATAAGCTCACCTTGCGCTCCCTTTACTATAACATCAAAGACCAGCAAGACATACAGTTTGAGCAGTCGAGCAGTGGTTTCGTTCATACCACGGGTGGCACGATGCGCAAGAATCTGCGCCGCAGCATGCGCTATCTTCAATATGCCCCCATCGAATGTATCAGCAATTTCATGAACAAATTCTTCCGCTCTCTTTCCGAGATAGAAGAATAAGCATGGGCGATATGGAGGGCTAAGAGTAAAATATATATAAAAAACATATACTCGTGGCTGGAATGTCGTGTGTTTTTTGTAACTTTGCATTTATGAAGAAATTATTTATAACCATCATAACATCCATCCTCTCACTTGGTGCCTCTGCCCAGATACAATGTGAGGATACGTGCAGCCATGTGCACGGCATAGACTTGAGCCACTATCAGGGCAATGTCTTCTGGGAGACCGTAGGCAACAACTCCAAGATGGCTTACGTCTACCTGAAAGCCACAGAGGGTGGCACAAACGTAGACAGCAAGTACAAGCAGAACATCGACCTGGCCCATCGCTATGGTCTCAAGGTCGGCTCGTATCATTTCTATAGGGCTCGAATCCCACAGCAAACGCAGCTTGAGAATTTCATGGCGCAATGTCGCCCTGCCGACCAAGACCTCTTGCCCATGATAGATGTGGAGACCAAGAGCGGGATGGGAACCGAGGAGTTTTGCGACTCGCTTTTCAAGTTCCTGCATTTGGTAGAGAAAGCCTACAAGCAGAAACCGCTCATCTATACGGGAGCCAACTTTTACGACAACTATCTCTTGGGCAAGCTAGACAGCTACAAGCTCATGATAGCCCAGTATAACAAGCAGGAACCCTCTCTCATAGACAACAGAGACATCGAGATGTGGCAATACACCGGAAAAGGCAAACTCAATGGCATCAACGGATATGTTGACAAGAGCAGGTTTCTCGGCCGCCACAAACTGCGAGAAATCAGATTCCGACACAGATAAATATATATAAAACAACAAACAAAACTAAAAATATGGCTATAATAAAGTGTCCAGAATGCGGACATCAAATAAGCGACAAAGCACCGACATGTCCAAGCTGCGGCGTGGAGATAGCTGGCAAGGTAACTAGATGCTCGTATTGCGGGGAGGTGTATTTCAAGTATCTAGGGCTGTGCCCTAACTGCCATGTGGCAGCAGGTAATCCACAACCGACAGCTCCAACCCAACCTGTAACTCCTGTACAACCTGTAACTCCTGTACAACCTACAAGTTCGACCGTAACTCCCCCTACCCCTCCTGTTGTTCCCCCTGCTCCCCCACAGCGAGCAGCGAGCACTCAACCCAATGGAAATGAGCCCAACGGTGAAGAAAAGAAGAAGAGCAATCGAGGCGTAGTCATCATATCGTTGATATTTGCCATCTTGATCTGTGGCATCTTCTATTATTTCTATGACAACGCCAACAGGAACAAGGAGAAAGAGGCCTATGAGTATGCCATGCAGAGCACAGACCCAATGGTGTTGCAGAGCTATCTCGATACCTACAAGGATGCCGACGAGGCGCATAGGGATTCCATCATGGCACTTCTCGACCGTTTGAAGCAGACAGACCAAGACTGGACCAACGCCATGGTGAGCGGTTCGAAGGAAGCTCTAGAGGCATATCTGCAGAAATACCCAAACAGTCCGCACAAACAGGAGGTATGGAACAAGATTGACTCCATTGACTGGAATGTGGCAAAGGCAGCCGACAATGTAGAGGCTTATCAAGCCTATCTTGACGCTCATGCTGATGGCTCACATATAGAAGAGGCAGAAAATGCCTTGAAGAAAGTGAAAGGTCGCGATTTGCAGCCCGAAGAGAAGGCGATGGTCAGTGGATTGTTCAGACAGTTCTTCCAGAGCATCAACTCTCGCAACAGCGACGGGCTGGCTGCCACCTGCGAGGAAGTTCTCTCTTCTCTCCTTGGCAAGAACTCCGCCACCAAGGCTGATGTTGTCACCTTCATGAACAAGCTTTACAAGGACGATGTAGCCAACATGAACTGGCATATCAACAACGATTACCAGATCAACAAGCGTGAGATTGGCAATGATGACTATGAATTTCTGGTTCAGTTCTCTGCGCGTCAAGATGTAGACCTGACGGATGGCAGCAAGAAGGAGAATCTCTTCAAGATAAACGCCATCGTATCGCCAGACGGCAAGGTTTCCGCTTTCAACATGTCGAAAGTAAGCTCTGAGCAATAAATAAAGAGAGGATTTCCCCCCACATATAACAAGCAAAGCTCCCTGAAAGGCAAGCAACTTATATTGCTTAAAGCCTTTCAGGGAGCTTTGCTTTTCTCATCCACATCCCACAGCCACTGGCTTACTTCGCATCCTTCATTTGTCGGAGCAAATCCTTTTGTCTGTCGTTCAAACCTGTAGGCAACTTCACATTGTATGTTATCATCAGGTCGCCAAAGGTTCCGTCGCCTCGGTCATATCCCTTGCCACGCACGCGAACTTTCGTGCCGTTTTGTGTCTCAGGCTTGATTTTCAGCTTGATTTTAGAGCCGTTTGCCAGTTTGATGATGCCTTCGCCTCCCAAGAGAGCCGTATACATGTCGATGTTTACGTTCATGTTCATCTCTCCAGTGTTGTTGCGCTCGTTCTGTGCATAGCCACCGGTGCCGAAATCAGGTCCTGCCCCATAGCCTGCGCCATTGAATCCACCGCCGAAGCCGCCAAATCCGCCTGCTCCAGCTTGCGAAGAGCGTCCTCTGCCACCGAATAGATTTTCGAAGAAGCTAGAGAAGCCACCGCCTCCTTTGCCAAACTGGCTGAAGTCGAAACCCTCGAAAGGATTGCCTCCGCCAGCTCCACCGCCGAAGCCACCAAAGCCTCCTCCTCCTGGTCCGCCAGCTCCGCCGAAGCCTCCCACGTTTTTCCATTGCTCACCATATTGATCGTATTTGGCTCGCTTTTCAGGGTCTGAAATCACCTCATACGCCTCGTTCAACGCCTGGAACTTAGCCTTCGCCTTCGGGTCGTTGGGATGCAAATCAGGATGAAATTGCTTTGCACGTTTACGATATGCAGCTCTGACATCCTTTTGTGGGATGTTCTTGTCTACACCGAGAATCTTGTAATAATCAACAAATGCCATATTATAAAACCTCCTATTTTTTGTTTTTTTGAAATTATCCAACAAAAAGTATGCCGTAATTGCCAAGTTTTTTGTAATTTTGCAGAAGAAAAGCTGCACTCGGCAATTTGAAAGCAAGCTTTCATTGCGCTCGTTTGCATTTTCTTTGCAAATAATTAGCTAGGGCTCCTCCTTAGGGAGTGACTTCCCTCTCACATATTTAATAAATAAAACAATAGATTCATTATGAAACAGCTCATGGCGGCGCTGCTCATGGCGCTAACTTTCAATTCGCAAGTTATGGCTCAACAACGTACGGTAAAACTGAGGGTGATAGAGACCAGTGATGTTCACGGCTCTTTCTTTCCATACGATTTCATCAATCGAAAGCCAAAGGCTGGCAGCCTGGCTAGAGTGTCCTCCTATGTGAAGGACCTTCGCAAGACTTACCAGGACAACCTGATTCTGCTTGAGAATGGTGACATCTTGCAGGGACAGCCTACCTGCTATTATTACAACTATGTAAACACGCAGGCTCGCAATGTTGCCTCGGATGTGGTGAACTACTTGAAATATGACGCCGAAGTCTTTGGTAACCACGACGTTGAGACAGGCCATGCCGTATACGACAAGTGGATCAAGGAGCTGGATTGCCCTGTGCTGGGTGCCAATATCATAGATACCAAGACGGGCGAGCCTTATGTCAAGCCATATGTCATCCTGAATCGCGAAGGCGTAAAGGTGGCCGTGTTGGGCATGCTGACCCCTGCCATCCCTAACTGGCTGACTGAAAACCTCTGGAGCGGCATGAAGTTTGAGAACATGGTGACTTGCGCCCAGAAATGGGTGAAGTACTTGCAGGAGAACGAGAGGCCAGATGTCATCATCGGACTCTTCCACAGTGGGCGCTCCGGCGGCATCTCTACCCCGGAATACGACGAGGATGCCTCGCTGAAGGTGGCAAAGGAGGTACCAGGATTCGACCTCGTGCTCTTCGGCCACGACCATACCCGTTGCAACGAGACCGTGACCAATGTGGCAGGCAAGCCTGTGCTTTGCCTCGACCCTGCCAACAATGCCATCAGCGTTTGCGACGCAGAGATTACGCTCACCCTCGACAAAAAGAAGGTCAACGGCAAGAAACAATATGTAGTGACTGACAAGAAGGTGACAGGCAAGGTGCAGGATGTGACAGATTGTCCGATAGATGAAGACTTCATGAAGACCTTCGAGCGTCAGATGGCAGAAGTAGGCCAATACGTAGGCAAGCAGATAGGCAACTTCAAGAACACCATCTACAGCCGGGAATCTTTCTTTGGCAGCTGTGCCTTTAATGACTTCATACTCAATCTGGAACTTCAGATCACCAATGCCGACATTGCCTTCAATGCCCCATTGCAGTTTGACGCCTCCATCAAGGCAGGTCCAATCTATGTGAGCGACATGTTCAACCTCTACAAATACGAGAACCAGCTCTACGTGATGCGCCTCACTGGCGAGGAGATCAGGAAGCACCTGGAGATGAGCTACGACCTGTGGGTGAACACCATGAAGAGCCCTGACGACCATCTGCTGCTGCTCGACAACAAGACGTGGGGCGACCAGCAGCGACTTGGGTTCAAGAACTTCTCCTTCAACTTCGATAGTGCCGCAGGCATCGACTACGAGGTGGACGTTACCAAGCCAGACGGCGAAAAGGTGAAGATCCTGAAGATGAGCAATGGCCAGCCTTTCGATGAGAAGAAATGGTATAAAGTGGCAGTGAACAGCTATCGTGGCAATGGCGGCGGCGAGCTGCTCACCCGTGGCGCAGGCATCCCTAAGGACAGCCTTGAGAGCCGCATCATCTACCGCAGCGAGCGCGACCAGCGCTACTACCTGATGGAAGAAATAGAGAAAATGGGCACCGTGGATGCCAAGCCAAACAACAACTGGCGCTTCGTGCCGGAGGCATGGGTGAAGCCAGCCGCCGAAAGAGACTTCCAACTGCTTTTCGGAAAGAAATAATATCAACAAAAAATGAAATACTGGTTTATATTTTGCAAGACCGACCTCTTGCTAGAGAAGAAAGAAGACGGAACCTATACGGTTCCTTGCTGCGAGGAGAGCCCCATCGAGACAAAGCCATGGACCCATATCCTCAACATCACACCGATGGACGACGGCACCGAGGTGAAGACCTTCACCATACCAGAGCCTGTCACCGACAACCCAAGGTTTGAGATGTGCGGACTGCGCCCAAGCTATTACAAGCTCTCTCCTGCCCTCTACCAGAAGGCTGGGAAGTGCCAGGAACTGAACTATTGGGACCAGAACACGAAGTATTGCGGCGTTTGTGGCGCACCGATGAAGATGTCGACCGACATCAGCAAGAAATGCACGGAGTGTGGCAAGTCGGTATGGCCGTCGCTAGCCACTGCCATCATCGTGCTCATCAAGAAAGGCGACCAGGTGTTGTTGGTTCATGCCCGCAATTTCAAGGGCAATTTCGACAGCCTGGTGGCAGGCTTCGTAGAAACTGGCGAGAGCTTGGAGGAGGCTGTGCATCGCGAGGTGATGGAAGAGACAGGCCTCACCATCAAAAACCTGAAATACTTTGGTTCTCAGCCATGGCCATACCCTAGCGGCCTGATGGTAGGCTATTCTGCCGAATACGTGGATGGCGAGATTCATCTGCAAAGGGAAGAATTGTCGAGGGGCAAATGGTTCTCTAAGGACAATTTGCCTATCCTGCCAGAGAAGCTGTCTATCGCCCGCCGTCTGATCGACGCATGGCTGGAAGACAGACTATAACACAACAAGTTTCATCCATCAAGAAAAGCCAATGAAAGAGAAACTTTGGAATAGCAATTACATCAAGGTGATGATAACCAACACCTTGATGTATTTTTCGTTTTATCTCATCATGCCCTTGCTGCCCCTCTATCTCAGCGACATGTTTGGCGCCACCAAGGACGTGATTGGTATCGTGCTGAGCGGCTACACCATAGCAGCCCTCATAATCCGTCCGTTTAGCGGCTATGTGGTAGACAGTTTCTCGCGCAAGAAGGTCTTGATGTTCTGCCTCTGTGGCTTTGCTGTCTTTTTCGCGGGCTACATCGCTGCAAGCACCATCTTGATGTTTGCCATCTGCCGCACGCTCCATGGAGGTCCGTTTGGAGCCGTCACCGTGGCAAACAGCACCTGCGCCATCGACGTGCTGCCAGCCAGCAGGCGCAACGAGGGCATCGGTCTCTATGGGTTGAGCAACAATCTGGCGATGGCAGTCGCTCCCTCCGTGGGCATTTATCTGCACCACCTGTGGGATAGCTACATGGCGCTCTTCTGGCTTTCGCTCATCGTGGCTGTGGCGGCGGTGATGATAGCCTGGAGCATCCGCTTGCCCGAAAAGGAAATCGTCAAGAACAAGGAAAAGCTATCCTTCGACCGCTTCTTCCTGACCCGTGCCTGGCTCCTTGCCATCAACATAGCCATGTTTGGCTTCTGCTGGGGCGTGTTGAGCAATTACCTGGCCATCTACAGCAAGGAAGAACTAGGCATCACAGGGGGAACAGGCACCTATTTCGCCCTGCTCTCCATCGGTCTGTTCCTATCCCGACTGCAAGGCAGAAAAGCCCTGAGCCAAGGCAAGCTGACTCAGAACGCAGCCGAAGGCATGCTGATTTCGCTGGTGGGCTTCACCTTGTTTGTGGCAGTGAAGCACCCGATAGCCTATTATCTATCGGCTTGCCTCATCGGCTTGGGCAACGGGCATCTTTACCCCGCTTTCCTCAACATGTTCATCCATGTGGCTCGCCACGACCAAAGAGGCACTGCCAACAGCAGCATCCTCACGGGATGGGACTTGGGTTTTGGCATCGGCTGTTTGCTGGGCGGAGTCGTGGCCGAGCATTTCAGCTATACAGGTGCCTTCTGGATGGTTGCCTTGGAGAATGCGGCGGCTGTCGTTCTCTTCTTTGTGGCATCTAAGAAATTCTTTGACAAAAGAAAGCTTTTTTCGTAACTGTTAATCGTTGTCTCTGAACGCCGAGTTTTGCGAAATAGAAGTGTTAATTTATTTTCTCTTAAGAGAAAAAATTTTTTCTGTTAAGAGAAAATATTTTTTTGCTTAACATAAAAAATAATAGCACTTAAGAGGTTTTCTGGAAACGACTCAAGTGCTATATTGAATTTATTTTACAATGTTGTAAAATTGCTCCCCTATTTTGGGGAAGCTCCTACCGAAATCTTAGAAAGGAAGGTCGTCTGCGCTACCACCCTCGGCAGCAGGAGCGGCAGGCTGTGCTGGAGGGAATGGAGCTGTGGCACCACCGGCAGCAGGAGCTGCAGGCTGGGCAGGAGCAGCGGCACCCATTGGAGGGAATGGTGCGGCTCCGGGCATGGCGCCCATGGCACCAGCCACGGTATTAGGGTCTACACGCTGAATGTTCCATGCGCGGATGCTGTTGAACCAACGACCCTGGTATTCGTGAGCATCAATATCGAAAGATACCAATAGTTCCTCACCACTCTGGATGTTGAACTGAGCCAAGCGCTCGGCACCAAAAACGTCGAAACATAATTTCTTTGGATACTGCTCGTGTGTCTCTATGACAAACGACTGAGCTTTCCACTCTCCTCTTGCGGAGACACCGCTTTTTTCTGGCAAAACGGCGATAACTTTTCCTTGTAATTCCATATTATTATTTTTATAAAGTTTCTGTGTTAAATGTGTGAATTATTCTTTCTGACTGCGAAATTACTAAAAATTGTTCTAAAACCGAAACTTTTATTCGATTATTTTTGTGTATCACCAATATTTTTTGTATTTTTGTGGTCAGTTAAGTGACATTGCTTATATTAATAAGGTGAAAGCCCCAGAATGATGTCACAGGAAAATGAACATGAAATCAAAAACAAAATAAAAATATAAATACTCATGAGATTTACAGTATCAAGTTCAGCATTGAGCAGCAAGCTCAACATGCTCGCAAAGGTGATAGGCAGCAAGAATTCGCTGCCTATCCTAGATTGTTTCCTCTTCCAGGTTACCAATGGCGAAATGGCTATCACGGCCAGTGATAGCGACAACGTAATCAAGAGTACACTCCCGCTTGCCGACAATGAGGGGGAAGGCGAGTTTTGCGTGCCAAACCGCGTCATTCTCGATGCGCTGAAAGAGTTGCCAGAACAGCCACTTCACTTTGATGTTGACACCACGGGCGAAGCCATCGCCATCAAGATAGTATATCAGAACGGTCTCTATAACTTCACGGGCCAAAGTGCAGAGGAATATCCTCGCACACAGGCGATGAACGACGCTTGCACCTCTGTCGTATTGCCTACCCAGGTGCTTATCGAAAACATCTCTCGCTCTCTCTTTGCCACAGCCAACGACGAGCTGCGCCCAGTGATGAACGGTATCTACTTCGACTTGACCGCTGATGCCCTTGCCATCGTGGCTAGCGATGGGCACAAGTTGGTGCGCAACAAGAACTTCAGCATCAAGAGCGACACGCCTGCCGCCTTCAACTTGCCTAAGAAGCCAGCCACTCTCTTGAAGAACATCCTCTCCAAGGAGGATGACGCCACGGTGAAGTTTGACGACCGCAGCGCTGAGGTTCAGTTTGCCGACGGCGTCTTGAGATGCCGCTTGATCGACGGCCGCTATCCTAACTACAACTCTGTGATTCCAACCGACAACCCATGCGAGGTCACTGTAGACCGTCGTGGCCTTCAGAGCGCCTTGCGCCGTGTATTGCCATTTGCCAGCGAGAGCAGCCAGCTCATTCGTTTCCACATCGAGGGAGGCAAGTTCGAGGTGTCTTCTGAGGACATCGACTTCTCTACCTCTGCCAAGGAGCAGTTGGCTTGCGAGTATTCAGGCTCGCCTATCAGCATCGGTTTCAAGGGCAGCAGCTTGATGGAAATCCTGAGCAATCTCTCAAGCGACAACATCATCATCCAGCTTGCCGACCCTAGCCGCGCAGGCATCATCGTTCCTGCCGAGCAGCCTGAGAACGAGGATGTGTTGATGCTCATCATGCCTATGCTCCTTAACGACTAAGGAGCATATATTTCTAGGCTCATTTTTTTAAAAAAACAATACAAGAAGAAAGAATGAAACTGAACTTAAAGAAGCCTCTGATCGTGTTCGACCTGGAAACAACAGGTCTCGACATGGTCAAGGATAGAATCATACAGATTTCCTATATCAAGGTGATGCCCGACGGCACCGAGAATCGCAAGAACCTCTTTGTGAACCCAGAGAAGGAAATCCCTGCCGAGGTGGTGGCCCTGACAGGCATCAGCAACGAAGATGTCAAGGATGCCCCTACCTTCAAGCAGTTGGCAGCCACCCTGGAGAAGGAGTTCGCAGGTTGCGACTTCGCTGGCTATAACTCCAATCACTTCGATGTACCAATGCTTGCGGAAGAATTCTTGCGCGCTGGCATCGACTTCGACTTTGCCAAGTGTCGCCTCATCGACGCACAGACCATCTTCATGAAGATGGAACGCCGCAACCTGGCGGCAGCCTACAAGTTCTATTGCGGCAGAAAGATGGAGGAAGACTTCGAGGCCCACCGCGCCGACCAAGACACCGAGGCGACTTACCGCGTGCTGATGGGCGAGCTCGATAAGTATGCCCCAGGCGTGCAGGAAGAGCCAGAGCGTGTTCTCAACAACAACATGGACGAGCTGGCAGAATTCTCCAAGCAGAACGACAATGTAGACTTCGCCGGCCGCATCATCTGGAAAGAGGTGACAGACGCACAGGGCAATGTCTTGACAGACGAGCAGGACGAGCCTCTGAAGCACGAAGTATTCAACTTTGGCAAGTACAAGGGTTGGGACGTAGCGGAAATCTTGACCAAGGACCCAGGCTATTTCACATGGGTGCTGGGCAGCGATTTCACCAACAACACCAAGCAGGTGCTCACACGCATCCGCCTTCGTGAATTCAACAAGAGAATGGGAAAATAAGGGAATTTCCCCAAGTCAGCAGAATAAGCATTTATATCACAGAATGTTAAAAGGAAAGAAAATCGTATTGGGCATCACGGGCTCCATCGCTGCCTACAAGTCGTGCCTCATCATACGCGGGCTCATCAAGCGTGGCGCCGAAGTGCAGGTGGTCATCACCCCTGCGGGCAAGGAGTTCATCACCCCTATCACCCTGTCGGCGCTCACCCACAAGCCCGTGGTGAGCGAGTTTTTCTCGCAGCGCGACGGCACTTGGAACTCGCATGTAGACCTAGGGCTTTGGGCCGATGCCATGCTCATCGCTCCTTGCACGGCATCTACCATGGGCAAGATGGCCCACGGCATAGCCGACAACATGCTCATCACCACCTATCTCTCTATGAAAGCGCCCGTTTTCATAGCTCCAGCCATGGATCTTGACATGTATAAGCATCCGTCTACACAAGACAACATGAGAAAGCTCCAGCAATACGGCAACCAGATTATCGAGCCCGAGGTAGGGTTCCTGGCTAGCGGTCTGGAAGGCAAGGGAAGAATGGAAGAGCCAGATGTCATCGTGGATTACCTGGATAGATATTTCGAATCGTTGCAGCATGAGGCTGAGACGGAAGACTTGAAGGGCAAGAAAGTGATGATTACGGCAGGTCCTACATACGAGAAGATAGACCCAGTGCGTTTCATCGGCAACTACTCCTCGGGCAAGATGGGATTTGCCTTGGCAGAGGAATGCAGAAGACGTGGCGCAGAGGTTACGTTGGTGGCAGGTCCTGTGGCACTAGGCTGTGACGCTGGCATCCATCGCATCGACGTGGAAAGTTGCGAGGAGATGTACCAAGCAGCCACCAAGGCCTTCGAAGACTGCGACGCAGCCATACTTTGCGCCGCCGTTGCCGACTTTAGGCCGAGCGAGGTGGCGGACAAGAAAATAAAACGTGAGAAAGACGACCTTAACCTGCGCCTGGTACCAACCCACGACATTGCCGCAGCCTTGGGAGGAATGAAACAAAAGCATCAGCGAATAGTAGCTTTCGCCCTGGAAACCAACGATGAAGAAGCAAACGCACAGAAAAAGCGCAAGAAGAAAAACGCTGATTTTATCGTTCTCAACTCCACACGAAATCCTGGCACTACATTCCGCACAGACGACAACCAGATAACCATTATCTCGGAAAATGGCAAGAAAGAATATGAGAAGAAACCAAAGGCTGAAGTGGCTCGCGACATCATTGACGAGCTGGCTCGTCTCTTTTAGCCCACTGGCTGCTACCGCACAAGAGCTGCAAGCCAAGATAACCATCAACCATGCCCAGATAGCAGGCACGGACAAGAGGGTTTTCGACAACTTGCAGCAAACGCTGGAGCAGTTTGTCAACGACCGGCAGTGGACTTCTCTCCAATTCCAAAAGAACGAGCGCATCGTCTGCAATTTCAACATCACGGTGAGCAAGTATGACAAAGACCAAAATCTTTTCACTTGCAAGGCCATCATTCAGGCAAACCGCCCAGTATATAATTCGGCATACACCACCACAATATATAATAATGTGGACGACAACTTTACGTTTCGTTTCGCCGAGTTCGACCAACTGGAGTTCAACGAAGAGCGTGTCGACAACCAGCTCACAGCCCTCTTCGCCTATTACGCCTACCTCCTCATCGGCATCAATCTAGACAGTTTCTCGCCTCAGGGGGGTGAGGATGTCTTGCAGCGTTGCTTTCAGCTTGCCAACAATGCCCAAAACCTCGATTACCCCGGATGGAAAGCCTTTTCCGACAACAGAAACCGCTATGCCATCATTTCCGATTACCTAGACGGAGCCATGCGAGCCTTCAGGCAGTTGCAGTACGACTATTATCGCAAGGGGCTCGACGAGATGTCAAACAGCGCCGACCGAGGAAGGGCAGCCATAAGCCAGGCACTGAGAGCAGACCTGGAAAAGGCACATGCCGACCGTCCGCTCAGCCTCTTGCCACAGATATGGACCGACTACAAGAAAGAAGAACTTGCCAACATCTATCAGGGACATGCCACACCCAAGGAGAAAGAGAGCATCTCAAACCTGCTCTTCTCCATCAATCCCTCGCAAAACAACTATTGGGACAGAATCAGGAAATAAGGCATCGAACAGATAAAGACAAGAGATCGTATCAAGCAACAAAAAAATAGAATAGCAAACAATGCTCAAGCAATTATATATCAAAAACTTCACGCTCATCGACGAGCTCGACATCCCGCTCTATCCAGGCTTCTCCGTCATCACTGGCGAAACCGGAGCGGGCAAGAGCATCATTCTGGGTGCCATCGGCTTGTTGCTGGGCAATAGAGCCGATACCAAGGCCATCAAGGCAGGCAGAGACCGCTGCGTGATAGAGGCACATTTCGACCTCTCCAGATATGGCATGCAAGCTTTCTTCGACGACAACGACATCGACTATGATGCCACAGACACCATCATCCGCCGTGAGTTGACCGCCGCAGGCAAGAGCCGAGCCTTCATCAATGATACGCCTGTATCGCTCAGCAAGATGAGAGAACTCGGCGAACAACTGGTCGACATCCACTCACAGCACCAAAACTTGCTTTTGCAAAAAGAGGATTTCCAGCTCAGCGTGATAGACATCATCGCACAAGACGAGAAGCAGAAGAAAGCATATCTAGCCCACTTTCAGACCTATCGCCAACTGAAACAACAACTGGACAACCTGAAGGAAGAGATAGCCAAGAATCGTGAAAACGAAGAATTCATGCGTTTCCAGTTCAAGGAGCTCGACGATGCTCATCTCGTGGAAGGCGAGCTGGAAGATATGGAGCAAGAGGCTGAGACCCTGAGCCACTCCGAAGAAATCAAGACAGCCCTCTATGAAGCCGACAACGCCCTTTCGGGCGAAGATGGGAGCATCTTGGAAAAGCTGAAGTCGGCATCGCAGCAACTAGACAATATCAAGGACGTATATCCCGATATGAAAGAGGTGGCTGAGCGCATGCAGAGCAGCTACATCGAGCTGAAAGACATAGCCCAGGAAATAAGCGGTAGCGTAGACAATGTGGAGTTCGACCCTAATAGGCTCGAAACCATCAATACACGATTGGACCAACTCTACACATTGCAGCATAAGTTTCATGTGGAAAGCATCGCCGAACTGATAGAAACCAGAAACAAGATCAGCGAGCAGCTAGAACACATCGACAATGGCGACGAAGACGTGCAGGCCCTTGAGCAGCAACTGGCAACCCAGTTGGCAAAGACCGAAAAAGAAGCACGCCAACTTACCGCCATTCGTCATAAAACAGCCAAGCAGATAGAGGCAGAGATGAAAACCCGTCTCATTCCTCTCGGCATCCCAAATGTTCGCTTCGAGATTTCATTTGCGACCAAACCATTGAGCCCAGACGGCATCGACAAGGTGAACTTCCTGTTCAGTGCCAACAAGAGCACCCCTCTGCAGCCAGTAAGCCAGGTGGCCTCGGGTGGCGAGATAGCCCGCGTGATGCTCTCGCTCAAAGCTATGATCAGCGGCGCCGTGAAGCTACCAACCATCATCTTCGACGAGATAGACACAGGCGTGAGCGGCAAGATAGCCGAGAAGATGGCAGAAATCATGACCGAGATGGGCAATCAAGAACGCCAGGTCATCTCCATCACCCACCTGCCACAGATAGCCTCCATGGGAAGCCACCACTACAAGGTGCTGAAGGAGGAGACCGATGAGGGCACCATCTCGCACATGAAGGAACTCGACGAAACAGAGCGTATCGCAGAGATAGCCCAGATGCTCAGCGGAAGCGACATCACGGAAGCCGCCCTTGCCAACGCCAAGGAACTCATGAGAAAGCATACCAAGAAATAAGAGAGACCCAGTTTTCTCGCTCGAAACAAAGATTATGAAAAGAATAAATATGATTATGATGGGATTGATGCTCGGAGCATCATCCCTCTTCGCTCAACCAGGACCGGTGCAGAAGCTGGCAAAGAGCGTTTTCACCCTGACCACCTTCAATAAGAATGGAGACATCATCTCCTCTACCCAGGGTGTGTTCATCGACAACAAGGGCACCGCCATCAGTACCTTCAAGCCCTTCGTCGGCGCAGTGAAGGCCAGCATCGTGGATGCAAGCGGACGTTCCATTCCTGTGGATGCCATCATGGGTGCCGACGAGCTCTACGACGTGGCAAAGTTTAGGATCAAGGCTTCCACTACCCCAGCCACTATCGCCACCAAAGAAGCCACGACAGGCGAAAAGGTATGGCTCGTTCCCTATTCCATCAAGAAGCCTGCCTACCAGCAGGAGGACATCAGCAGCGTGGAGAAGTTTAATACTTCCTACAATTACTACATATTCACCACCACGGTACCCGAAAATGCCGTGGGTTGTCCTTTTGCCAACAAGAACGGACAGGTAATAGGATTGATGCATAGCAACGGACAGGTGACAGCCATCGACGCCAACTATGCCAACCAGCTCAAGGTGACTGGACTTTCCACCCTGGACGCAGCCCTTCGCGAAACAACCATCCGTACCGCATTGCCCGACACCGAGAACGAGTCGCTCACGATGATGGCCCTGAAGAAAGGACAGATTTCGGCAGAAGACTACTCGAAATACTGTGATGAATTTCTAGAAAAGTTCCCTACCTCGGCATCAGGCTATAAGGAAAAGGCAACCTATATGACAGAGAAAGGCGACTATGAGGCTGCTGCCAAATTGATGGAAGAAGGCATCAAGAAAGCCACGGCAAAAGACGAGGCACACTCCAACTATGCCGACCTCATCTATCAGAAGATAATCTACAAGGGAGATTCCACCTACACAGCCTGGACTCTCGACAAGGCGATAGACGAGGCTCAGAAGGCTTATGCCATCAAGGCACAACCCGTGTACAAGCATCAGGAAGCGCAGATCAACTTTGCCAAGGGCAACTATCAAAAAGCCTACGACATGTTCATCGACTTGACCAAATCCTCGACATCGCTCAGCGGCGCCGAGCTCTACTATGAGGCTGCCCAATCCAAGCAGTTGCTCAAGGCACCAGCACAAGAGATAGGAGCCTTGCTTGACAGTGCGGTCAGTGTGGGTGGCAAAACAACCATGGCAGCCAACTATTATCTGGCTCGCGCCGATTTCTTGAATCAGCAAGGCGAGTACCGCAAGGCGATTTATGATTATAACATGTACGATTCTCTTGCCCGACCAGTGATACCTGCGTTCTTCTATGCCCGTTATCAGTGCGAAACCAAGTTGCGCATGTGGCAGCCTGCCCTTTTGGACATAGCTCGCACCTGCTATCTAGCTCCTAAGGAGCCTACTTATTTCGCAGAATGGGCGAGCCTCGACCTCAGAGTGAAGCGATTCGACGAGGGCATCAGCGCAGCCACCCACTGCACGGAGTTGGCACCTGAATATGCCGACGGATTCCTTCTCCTCGGTCTTTTGCAGAAAGAAAAGGGATTGAAAGAAGAGGCCATCAAGAATCTGAAGAAAGCCCAGGAGCTTGGTGACAAGCGGGCTGAGGAATATCTGAAAAAGATAAAGTAACGATATATGACATCATAAATTAGGCTGCAACAAGGCTCGGAACTTTTCTTCCTTACCTTGTCGCAGCCTAATGCTTTTTTATAATACTTTGCCAAGGAACTCCCTCAGGCGTGGGCTCTCAGGATGCTCGAATATTCGCTGCGGCGTGCCTTCTTCGGTAATCTTTCCGTCAGCGAAAAAGATGACGCGGTTCGCCACCTCTCGGGCAAACCCCATCTCGTGAGTCACCACCACCATCGTCATACCTTCGGCGGCCACCTCTTTCATCAACTGCAAGACCTCGCCCACCATCTCTGGGTCAAGGGCAGAGGTAGGCTCGTCGAAAAGCATCACGTCGGGTTGCATGGCAAGAGCACGGGCTATGGCCACTCGCTGCTTCTGGCCGCCCGAAAGGCTATCGGGATAAGCATCTGCCTTGTCGCTCAAGCCAATGCGTCGCAAGAGTTCGTCGGCCCTTTGCTGGGCTTCGCTGCGGCTCATTCTCTTTAGCTCTACGGGAGCCAGCATGATGTTCTTGCGAATCGTCATGTGGGGGAAAAGATTGAACTGCTGAAAAACCATGCCTATGTGCTGGCGAACCACATTGATGTCGGCATCGGGCAGAGTGATGTCCTCACCCTCGAAGAGGATGCGACCTTGGGTCGGTTTCTCCAATAAGTTGATGGAACGCAAGAAAGTGCTCTTGCCACACCCCGACGGCCCGATGATAGCCACCACCTCGCCGCGTTTCACCTCGGTGGAGATGCCCTTCAGCACCTCGTTGTCAGAAAACCGCTTGTGCAGGTTCTCTATCTTGATAATCGTTTCCATAATCCTCTTTTAAAGACAAATGTGTTATTTTCTATCGCTCTTGCGCAATCGTTGCTCCAGCTTTCTCACACCTTGGTAAAGCAACATGACGATGAGAAGATAGATACCTGCCACCACGCCAAGGGGAAGCATTGCCTCGTAGGTGATGCTGCGAATGATGTCAGAGCCCTTGGTGAGATCCACCAAACCGATATAACCGCTGATAGAGGTCTCCTTGAGCAGGGTTATCAACTCATTGCCCATCGCCGGGAGCACATTCTTGAAAGCCTGGGGAAGAATGACGAGCGTCATCGTTTTGGAATAAGACAGTCCAAGACTTCTACCCGCCTCCATCTGTCCATTGTCTACAGACATGATGCCCGAGCGAATCACTTCGGCGATATAGGCAGCACTGTTCAGACCGAAGGCGATGATAGCCACCAACAACTTGTTGACATCAGTCGATGCAAAGACCACATAATAAATGATGAGCAGCTGTACCATGGTTGGTGTGCCTCGAATGACAGTGAGATATACTTGACACAACAAATTGAGCATACGGTGGGTTCCCTGTCGGTCGTGCGTGGCGCGAATGATGGCTATCAGCGTGCCCAACATGACAGAAAGGATAATGGCAAAGAATGTGATAACCAATGTGTTGCCCAATCCCTTGAGGAGATATTGATAGCGTCCATCCGTCATGAAGCAAGATTTGAATTTCTCTGCCAGTCCCGCTTCCTCCTTGTCCAAGGCAGCCCCTGAATCTACCACCACGACTTGCTTTACCTCGGTATAAGTATCAGAGAAATGGATGTTTCTCTTTCGCTCTGGAGTCACGGTGATGCCTGCGATACCAGCATCTGCCTTGCCAGTCTGGACAGAAGTGATGATAGCATCGAATTCCATGTCTACGATTTCTACGTCAGCCCCCAGCATGTCGCCGATGGCATGCGCCACATCCACATCGATGCCCACTATCTTGCCGCCTTCGTAGTATTCGAAAGGTTCGAATGTGGCATTCGTGGCGAAGCGGATTTTCTTTCCAGACAGTGGTTTCCAATCGCTTCCATGCCACTTGTAGGCCACCGCTTGATGCTGCACCATGTGGCGGGCAACGATAGTGTCGATGATGCCAGACTGCTGCAAACACTTGATGGCTTGGTTGACTTCCCTCAGTAATTGCTCATTCCCCTTTGCTATGCAGATAGCCATGCCCGACTTATCAAACGCCTCGGGAAGAATATGCAACGAAGGGTTGACACGCTGAAACGCCTTGGCAGGTGCCTCGTCGGTCATCACACAGTCTACCTTGCCCTGTCGCAGCGCCTGTATGGCATCCGCCCCCTTGTTGTAGCGTTCCACCTTGGCACCGCTCTCCTTTTTCTCTAGTTCGGAAGCCAACACATCGCTGGTCGTGCCTAGCTGCACACCTATCACCGCCCCTTTCAGGTCATCAAGAGACTGTATCTGCTTTTTGGCAGTGTTGCTTTGGCAAGATACCAAGAGCAGCATCATGCCCATACATAGCAAAAGAAGTTTTCTCATTCCGTAATGTTTCTTTATAATTAACCTTCATGGGGGAATCCCTTGGCAAGTCCGCCCTCGCTCGTTTCCTTATAGAGAGAAGGAAGGTCATGTCCCGTCTGTCGCATCACTTCTACCACACGGTCGAACGACACGCTATGATGGCCATCGGAGAACGAAGCATAGAGGTCGGCATCCAGAGCTCGTGCCGCAGCAAAGGCATTGCGCTCGATGCAAGGTATCTGCACCAGCCCACACACAGGGTCGCAAGTCATGCCGAGGTGATGCTCCAAGCCCATCTCTGCGGCGTATTCCACCTGGGCAGGACTGCCTCCAAACAACTGGCATGCGGCAGCGGAAGCCATCGCACATGCCACGCCTACCTCGCCCTGGCATCCCACGTCAGCACCACTGATAGAAGCATTGTGCTTCACTATGTTGCCTACCAAGCCTGCTGTTGCCAACGCCCTCAATATGCGCTGTTCGCTCATGTCGTGTGCTGTATGCATGTGATACAGCACTGCCGGCAACACACCACACGCTCCACATGTAGGCGCCGTAACAATGATACCGCCCGAAGCATTCTCCTCGCTTACAGCCAAGGCATAGGCATAAACCAAACCACGGCTCTGCAAGGATGCCCTGTAACCCTTTGCCTTGATATAATAGGTGGCTGCCTTGCGCTGCAATTTCAATGGGCCAGGCAATACGCCCTCGTGGTCCAGACCATTGCGAATGCTCTGCTTCATCGTTTGCCATACATTGTTCAGGTAATCCCAAATCTCTTGTCCTTCGCTTTTCTCCACATACTCCCAGAAAGAACGTCCGTTGTCATAGCACCACTGCTTGATGTCGGCAAGCTTGCTCAATTCATAAATATCCTTGGCACCCAGCTCGTCATGACCTGCCGTGCCATCAGATAGGGCACCGCCTCCAATGCTGTAAACCGTCCATTCGTCTATGACGTCACCATTGAGATCTTTGCCCACAAACTTCATTCCGTTGGGATGATATGGCAGGAACACTTGTGGCATCCAGATGATGTTCACGGTCTTATGAGGCTTTAGCACCTCCTCGATGGCTACATCCGTCATGTGCCCCTTGCCTGTGGCTGCCAGACTTCCGTAGAGGGTCACCTCATACGAAGAAGCGTTTGGACAACGCTCCAGGAAAAGCTTGGCGGCTCGCTGCGGTCCCATCGTATGGCTGCTGGATGGTCCCTTACCTATTCTATATAATTCTTTTAAGGATTTCATGCTAATTTCTCTCGCTTTTATATGTCACTTCTTTACTTATTTCACTTGTATCGCTTTCAGGATGATCACATCTTGCAATGGACGGTCGTTGTTTTCCTTGTTGGTAGGAACGTTTTGGATTTTATCCACCACATCCATACCTTCCAAAACCTCGCCGAATACCGTATAGCCATTATCCAGATGAGGCACGCCACCGTGTTTCACATATCCTTGTTGCAACTGTTCCGAAGGGATGGCATAAGCCTTGCCTTCACGTTTCAGTTTTTCGACGTAGTATTCCATCTGTCGAGGCGAAAAGTTTCTGCCCCAGGTAATATAGAAATCGGTAGCTGCCGATGCCTTGGTTGGGTTCTCCTCGTCTCCCTCGCGGGCTGCGCAAAGCTGACCTCGTTTGTGGTAATAACGTGGATAAAGAATTTCCGCAGGCACTGAGTAATCCACATCAAACTTCTGCATTTTCTCAAGATTCACCTTTCGGCAGGAATAGTCACCTGCCTGAATCATAAAATTCTTGATGACACGCTGAAAGATACAGCCATCATAATAGCCAGAGTTGACGAGTTTCAAGAAATTGTCACGGTGCTTAGGGGTGTCATTATAGAGGGCCAAGCGAATGTTTCCTAAGTTCGTCTCCAGAAGTACCTGAGGGCAGCTTGGGTCATGAGGAGTTTCCCAACTGAGAAGGGAGTCAGGCTGTGAAGAAACCGTTTGTGCCACAGCCTTCATGTTTTCCTCTGATTGTGCGTGCAAAAAACTAGGGAAAGCTCCCATAAATAGTGCAAATGCAACCAATGTCTTCTTCATTTTTGTATAATTTTACAGCATTTTAAGTTATCGTTTGCAAAGATAATGATTTTATTCTAAAAAGATGGTTTTTTATTTGGAAAATATGATTGATTTTCGAAGATTTACCTTATCTTTGCAAATAAATCATAGGAGATTACTGAATGAGAAAGAAAATATTATTGATGATAACATGTTTAGTGGCTCTTTCTTCTGTGGCTTCGGCGCAAGAGCAAGTAAGATTCGGACCGCTACATAGCCTGGATAGCCCGAGGGAAGACTGGATTCTGCCGGGCGACACGGTCTACCAAGATGGCAAACCGATGCTGTATCAGGGTAAGCCTGTCAAGAACCCAGTTCTAGGACAGGCAAAAGAACAGAACACCGAGAAAGACCGCCCCTTGAGTTATTATCCATATAGTGATTACGGTTGGGGGCTTCACAAGGGATTGAATCTCTCGGTAGACCTCTCTGCTTTTGCCACTTTCGGGAAGAATGCTCCTCATCGTGGGGGTTTCACACAGACCATCGACGCTGCCTACCTGACTCCTCTCACCAAGGACAACAAGCTTTGGATGGCCTTGGGCATGTATGTGAACAATATCAATTATGGTGGAGACAGCTATCACGACGGTGGCGTATATGGTATGTTGGGCTATCGCATCAACGACCATTGGGATGCTTATGTATATGGTCAGTTGAGCGTAGCAAACAATTACAACTCGATCTACGGCAGATATGGCATGTATGGTTATGGCACATGGGGCTACGGCTACGGAATGTATCCTTGGGGTATGGGTAGTGGGTTGATGCCTGGCGGCTATGGCATGGGAGTGCCTGGAGCCAATGTGCTGGGAGCAGGCATCAGATATACCAACACCAGAAAGACCTTTAGTTTTGCGCTGAATGTGGAAGGCGTGTGGTATGACAACAAGACTCCTTCTTATTTCAAGCAGTATGATTATCCTGTGCCTCAGGCGCCAGGCGATGGCAAGAAGTAGGTTTGGATGATGAAAAAAATGGAAACTACAAAGCAAAGGGAACCGCCTCTCACGAGGAAGTTCCCTTTTTTAGAGAGTTTATTAAACTAAAACTTAAAACTAAATGTATCTTTCAATCTTCTATTATTATCTGTACGATGCGCTCAGCCGAGCGGCCATCCCATCTGTCAGGGATGTTAGCTTTCTTCCAATCACCCTTGAGTAGCTTTGTCATCGTCTCCTCTAAAAGTTGAGGGTTCTCAGCCACTAGCTCATTGGTTCCTACCGTCACCGTCTCGATATGCTCAGTATAGCTATTCAAGGTGATGCAAGGCACTCCATTGAAGGTAGCTTCCTCTGCCACATTGCCTGAGTCGGTAATCACTCCCTTGGCATGGGCGGCGAGATAGGCAAACGAAAGATAATCCTGCGGCTGTATCACTTGGATGCCAGACCGATGGTCTGCCTCGTCTTGATACGCCTTGTATGCCAAGACAAATCCGAGAGCCTTTCCACGCAAAGGTGCCACTACCTTGACTCCTGCCTCCCTAGCCACACTATCTATCACGGAGATCAAGGTCTTCATCTCCTCGATGTCATTGACGATGGCTTTGCGGTTGAGCGTGAGCAGAAGATACTTTCCGTCTTCCAGATGCTGATCGTCCATGACGGCAGGACGTTTCAACCGAGGTGTCAGAAAGCGAATGTTGTCGATAAGAACATTGCCCACCATATAAACCTTGGAAAGTTCCGCTCCCTCTTTGTTGGCGATGCTGTTGTTCGAAATGCCAGCCGTAAAGAGAACATCCGACAGGCCGTCTATCACAAGGCGATTGATTTCCTTTGGCATCGTGATGTCGAAACTGCGAGTTCCAGCTGCGATATGTGCCAATTTCACTCCCTGTTTCTTTGTGACGATTGCCACTGCCATGGTTGAAGCCAAATCGTCTACCACGATAACCACATCCGTTGGCTGCTGCTGCAAATAGCGTTCAAACTGTGCCATCACCTGTCCGGTGAGTTCGTTCATGTTGGCGCAGTCTACGCCTAGGTACACATCAGGCTGTCTGATTCCTAAATCCTCAAAGATGGATGCCTCTACGGTTGGGTCGTCTTCCTTGCCTGTGTATACCAACTGATAAGTGACTTCCTTACCAGCTTTCCGAGCAGCCTCGATAGCTCTTATCACGGGCGCAACCTTGATGAAATTAGGACGAGCGCCCGCAACGATACAGATTTTTTTTGTCATTACTTATTGTTTTTTTATCCTTTAAACAGATCCTTGATGCCACCGATGGAGCCCAAGAGGTTGGTTGCCTCGTATGGCAGATAGACCACCTTGCTGTCCTTGCCTTGAGCCACGTCTTGCATCATGGTGATGTATTTCTGCGCCAAGAGATAGTTGGCAGGATTGGTGCTCTGCCCTACTGCCTCTGTTATCTTTTGGATGGCGATGGCCTCAGCCTCAGCCTTGCGTATACGAGCAGTAGCCTCACCCTCGGCTTTCAGGATGGCTTGCTGTTTGGCAGCCTCTGCCTTGTTTACGATGGCAGCCTTCTCGCCTTCGGAGAGCAAACGCTGCTTTTCTTTCTCGCCCTCGGAGGTCAGGATAGTGGCGCGCTTGTTTCGCTCCGCCTGCATCTGTTTCTCCATGGCTTGGAGCACACTCTCCGGAGGTGTGATGTCTTGGAGTTCCACGCGGTTCACTTTGATTCCCCATTTGTTGGTGGCATCGTCAAGCACAGCGCGAAGCTTAGTGTTGATTGTGTCGCGCGAGGTAAGTGTCTGGTCGAGTTCCATTTCGCCAATGATATTACGAAGAGTGGTTTGCGTCAACTTCTCGATGGCATTTGGCAAGTTGTTGATTTCATAGACACTCTTGAATGGATCTACGATTTGGAAATAGAGCAAGGCGTTGATTTGCATCTGAATGTTATCCTTGGTGATTACATTCTGACGGTCGAAATCATACACCTGTTCTCGCAAGTCAATATTGTTGGTGTAGATGTATCTGCCATTGCGCATTGCCACAATGTCCTTCGCACGGTCTATGAAAGGGATGATGATATTGATGCCCGGTTTCAATGTGGCATAATATCTACCGAGGCGCTCGATGATCTTGGTCTCGCTCTGAGGGATGATAACGATGGTTTTCTTTACCACTACGAGGGCTAGTACTACTAGGGCCACAAGTACATAAATTCCTATGCTCATGATGTTTGTTAGATTAAGTGAATAATTCTACTTTAAGTATGATGGATTCATGTCCTATGACACGAACCTTTGTTCCTACCTCGATGTTGCCGACGCTCTGAGGGGCTTCAGCCTTCCAATCGTCACCATCCAGTTTTACTCTGCCGTAACCACCCATCGGGATGGCTTCGGTCACCTCGCCAATCTGTCCTGCCAAGGCATCGGCGTTGCTCTGGCGGTTCTCGCCGCCCCGATGCAGCGCTTTGACCAGATGTGGACGCACCAACCAAATGCTAAGCATGGAGCATATTGCCCAAACCACAACCTGCACCCACCAAGGGGCATCTACCAATGCCACAGGGATGCTAACCAATGCGCCTATGGCGAAACAAGTAACATAGAAGTCGCCCGAAGACAACTCCAGAATGAGGCAGATGAACATCACTACTGTCCATACAAGCCAGAGGTTTTGAGAAATATACTCCATGATATTAATGTATTGGTTTATAATATGTTATCTATATCCGACTCTAGTAATACTACTTCTTGCGTGTAGTAGTAGTCTTCTTGGTTGTCGTGGTCTTCTTCGTGGTGGTCGTCTTCTTGGTAGAAGTAGTCTTCGAAGTAGTAGAGGTGGCAGTGGTCTGAGGCTTATAATACTTCAGTGCTGTAGGCATCTCCTTCTCCAACGCAGCGATGCGCTTGGCATCTGATGGGTGGTCGCTGAAGATGTCGCTCTGGTTGCTGCTGGTGCCCTGAGACATGCGCTGCCAGAAAGGGATAGCCTGCTGAGGGTCGTAGCCTGCCATAGCTGCGAAGATGAGCCCCATGTAGTCTGCCTCGGTCTCATTGTCGCGAGAATACTTCAAGTTGCGGAAAGAGAAATACTGTCCGGCCACTGCGCTTGCCACATTGCCCACTCCATTGCCCACAGTCTGGTTCAGCACGGAGCCAAGGATGCTGGTTCCCGTCTGCTGATTCTGCTGCTTGGTGAGCTGCTCGGCACTGTGCTTGGCTACGGCATGGGCTATCTCATGTCCCAACACGATGGCAAGAGCGGTTTCGTTCTGAGTGTATGGCAGCAAACCCTCATAGACCACAATCTTGCCGCCAGGCATACAGAAGGCATTGGCGCTATTGTCCTGAACGAGATTAAATTCCCAGGAATAGTTCTTCATATCATTCGCAAAGCCATTCTCTTTCAGATAGGTCTCCACGGCGTTCGCCAATTTCTGTCCCACACGCTGCACCATTGCCGTATTCGTGGCGTTGGTCGACTTCTTGGCTGAAGCCATATACTTGGTGTATTCTTGGTTAGAAAGACTGAGAACTTGCTCATCAGAAACAGAAATGCGATGAGTACGACCAGTAAGAGGCACTGTTTGCGAAGTGCCACAAGAAGACAACGCCAAGGTTGCCACAACTGTCATTACTAATAATTTAATCTTTTTCATCTTACTTATATATTATATATGAAGTGCTTTATTAAGATTTACATTGCAAAAATAATATTTCTTCACGAAACCACCAAATAAAATAAGGAAAATAACACAAAAATAACACAAAAGGCTGCCAGGACAGATAACCTAGCAGCCTCGCCATAAAAAACAATATGTTTTTCGATATGGAATATTTTACCAGAGTTGCAAACGATCATTCTTTGGAATGAACATCTTGTCGCCCTCTTTCACGCCAAATGCCTCATACCAAGCGTCGATATGAGGAAGAGCGCCATCCACACGCCACTTGCCCAGAGCATGAGGGTCGTTCTTCACACGCTGGCGTATCTCCTTCTCAGTGATGTTCTGTCCCCAAACACCTGCATAGGCGAGGAAGAAACGCTGGGCAGGAGTGAAACCGTCCTTGTTCTTGAGAGGCTTCTTGGCTGTAGCGTTGAGGAAAGCGTTGTAAGATACCATCAAGCCTCCGTGGTCGGCAAGATTCTCGCCGAGGGTATAGCGTCCGTTGGCATTCAAATCAGGCAACACCTTGATGTTGCTGAAGAAATCAGCATACATGTCGGCACGCTTGTTGAATCCTTCGGCATCCTTGGCAGTCCACCAGTCGTTCAAGTTTCCATTGGCATCATACTGACGTCCCTGGTCATCGAATCCGTGAGTCATCTCATGACCGATCACTACGCCGATGGCACCATAGTTGAATGCCTCGTCGGCCTTAGGGTCGAAGAATGGGTACTGGAGGATACCTGCTGGGAAGCAGATTTCATTGGTGGTTGGGTTGTAGTATGCGTTCACAGTCTGTGGAGTCATGTACCATTCGTCCTTGTCCACTGGCTTTCCAGCCTTTTCCTCGATGTCCTTGTCGTTGGCAAATTTGCGGCATGCCATCACGTTCTCGTAGAAGCTCTTGGATGGGTCGATGTCGAGATTGCTATAGTCAGTCCACTTGTTAGGATAACCAATCTTCACATAGAACTTGTCGAGCTTCTCATGTGCCGCAGCCTTGGTGGTATCGCTCATCCAGGTTTGTGCGTCGATGCGCTGGCCAAGACTAACCTGTAGGTTCTTGACCAATGTCTCCATCATCTTCTTGGAGCTCTCTGGGAAATATTTCTTGCAGTAGATTCTGCCAAGAGCCTCTCCCATCTGCGACTCAACCTGGGATGTGGCACGCTTCCACAGAGGATGGTCTTCCTGACGCCCGCTCATGGTCTTGCCGAAGAAGTCGAAGTTTGCCTCGCGGATTTCGTCGGTCAGATAGCCGCTTGACATTCTGATGACTCCCCACTGCATCAGCGCCTTCAGGGTCTCGGCATCCTCGGCAGCATAAATCTTGTCGTAGGCTGCGAAGAAGGCTGGCTGGCCAACGATCATCTCCTGGATATACTCGGTCTTGATGCCTTCGCCATTGGCAAGAGCTTCGAGAGGGATGTTAGGATAGTTTTCCTTGAACTGTGCCAAGGTCATCTTGTTGTAGTTAGCCTGTGGGTTGCGGAGCTCTGTGCGGCTCTTGGAAACTGTGGCAAGTGTAGTCTCATGAAGGAACACTGCCTGTGCCTTCTTGGCAGCATCGGCAGCAGAGAATCCATAGAGCTGGAACATCTTGGCGAGGTATGTCTTATAAGCCTCACGGATGGCAACGGTGGCTGCATCGTTGTTCAGATAATAATCCTTGGTGCCGAGAGTCAAGCCACCCTGCATCAAGTTGTAGATGTTCATGGTCACATTCTTGTCGTCGGCACTGAAGCCTGAGCCGTAGCTCAATCCCAACCCCATCCAGGCATACTTCACCTGTAGCTTCTGGAGTGCGTCCTTGCCGTTGGCTGCGGCAATCTCGTCCAAGAGAGGCTTCACTGGGGTGATGCCTTCCTTGTTGCGACGGTCGGCATCCATTGCCAACTTGTAGAAGTCGCTCAACTTCTGCTCGATGGTTCCTTTCTTATAGGTCTTTTTCTGAAGTTCGGAAAGGATGGTGTTGATACGCTTGTTGTTGTCCTCTGCCAACTTGTCGAAACTACCATAGCGGCTGTAGGCAGCAGGCAGAGGGTTGTTCTTCTGCCATCCACCAGTGGCAAACTGATAGAATTCGTCGGCAGGTTTTGCTGTCTTGTCGAGATTGCTCATCACAAGACCCGATTTGTTCTGAGCGTCAGCGCCAAGAGGCATAGCTGCGATCATCATCATCGGTACGATCATTTTAATTTTCATAATTGCTTTATTTTAACGTTAAAACTACTATTTCGAAATCTCTTCCAGCTCCTCGGAGAGCAGCATCCACTTTTCGTTCTCTTCGTCCAGGCTCTTCATGAGCTCGGTGTATTCGGTGACGAGTTCCATGTTGGTGGCATTCTCTGGTTTCATCAGGAGGCTGTCAATCTCTTTCTTCCTATTCTCTAGCTTCTCTATCCTGGCCTCGCATTCCTTCACCGCCTTCTCAGCCTTGCGGATTTTCTTTTGCTGTTCCTTGTGCTCGGCATAGCTCTGCTTGGCAGAACCATCTGCGGCGAGGGATGGAGATGTGGATGGAGAAGCAGAGGCGGAAGAGCCTGATGTCGATGCCAATCCCGATGAGGCAGAAGCCGATGTCAGCGCCTGATTGATGTTCTCGGCGTTGTGGGCACGAAGATAATCGTAGATGCCACCCAGGTGCTCTCTCACCTTGGCGCTACCAAACTCATACACCTTGTCTACCAAACCATCCAGGAACTCACGGTCGTGGCTCACGATGATGGCAGTGCCGTCAAATGCCTTGATGGCTTCCTTCAACACATCCTTTGACTGCATGTCGAGGTGGTTGGTTGGCTCATCGAGAATCAAGAGGTTGACAGGTTCGAGCAACAGCTTGATCATGGCCAGTCGGCTACGCTCGCCTCCACTGAGCACCTTGACATACTTTTCCGATGTCTCGCCACCAAACATGAAGGCACCCAGCAAGTCGTTCACCTTGAGCCGCATCTCGCCTGTCGCCACATTGTCGATGGTTTGGAAGATGGTGAGGTTCTCGTCCAAGAGCTGGGCTTGGTTTTGTGCAAAATATCCTATCTGCACGTTATGTCCTATCTTCAGCGTGCCAGAGAAAGGAATCTCGCCCATGATACACTTTACGAGGGTTGACTTACCCTCGCCGTTCTTTCCGACGAACGCCACTTTCTCGCCACGCTTGATGGTCAGGGTTACATGGTCGAAAACGGTATGAGCCCCATAGTCTTTGCGCACCTCGTCGCAGATGATAGGATAGTCACCACTTCGCAGACATGGTGGAAACTTGAGATGCATCTGCTTGTTGTCTACCTCGTCCACTTCGATAGGCACGATTTTCTCCAACTGTTTGATTCGGCTCTGCACCTGCACAGCCTTGGTAGGCTTGTAGCGGAATCGCTCTATGAAGTCCTTGATGTCGGCAATCTCTTTTTGCTGATTCTCGTAGGCGCGAATCTGCTGTTCGCGACGTTCCTTGCGGAGCACCACATACTCGTCGTATTTCACCTTATAATCCTCTACCCTTCCGCAGGTAATCTCCAGCGTGCGGTTGGTCACGTTGTTGATGAAGGCACGGTCGTGGCTCACTAACACCACAGCCTTGGCGCTCTGCGCCAGAAACTGCTCCAGCCACTGAATGCTCTCGATGTCAAGATGGTTGGTAGGCTCGTCGAGCAAGAGGACATCGGGCCTTTGCAACAATATCTTGGCTAGCTCGATGCGCATGCGCCAACCTCCCGAGAACTCTCTGGTAGGTCGTTCGAAATCATCACGGGTGAAGCCCAGTCCGCTTAAGGTTCGCTCTATCTCAGCCTCATAGTTTTCGCCGCCCATCATCATGTAGCGTTCGTGTTCCTGGGTAAACTTCTCCACGAGTTGGGCATAGCTTTCGCTCTCATAGTCGGTGCGGTCGGCCATCTCTTGCTGCATCTTGTCGAGTCGAGCCTTCATCTCCGTATTGTGTGCGAAAGCTTTGCGAGTTTCTTCCTTTACCGTGGTGTCGTCTTGAAGTTTCATCACCTGCGGCAGATAACCGATGGTTGTTTCGTTGGGGATAGCCACCACGCCGTCGGTAGGTTTCTGCATGCCGCAGAGTATCTTGAGCATGGTGGACTTGCCCGCACCGTTCTTGCCCACAAGGGCGATGCGATCTCGGTCGTTGATAACGAAACTTACGTCATGAAAGAGAGGCTTTACGCCAAACTCTACTTTCAGTCCTTCTACTGAAATCATCTGATATATTGTTCTATGTTTTAATATTTTTTTCTTTACTTTGCATCAAGGTATTAGCAGTGACGAATCTCCATAACTCAAGAAACGGAAATTATTTGCCAACGCATAGTCGTAAACCTTTCTCCAGTCGCCATGCAGGAATGCGCTGACCAACAAGAGCAGCGTGCTCTGTGGCTGATGGAAATTGGTGACCAGCATCTTCACAATCTTGTATGTATAGCCAGGGGCTATGATGATTTGTGTGCTAGAGTGGAGAGCCTCCAATCCATTGCGGTCGAGATAGTCGATGATGGCCTGGATGGCCTGCATCGGAGTAATGCCCTGCACCAAGTTGCCGTCTGCCGAGAGCTCATAGGGATCCCACTGGTTCACATGCAGGTCTTCCTCGTTGGCATCGGGGTGCTGGATGAGATGCACCCCCATGTAGTAGAGGCTTTCGATGGTGCGCACACTGGTGGTGCCCACTGCTATCGCAGTGCAATCGTGATGGATAAGCTTCTCCAAGCTGCGGCGATGCACTACAATATATTCCGTATGCATCTGGTGCCCCTCTATCTCAAGGCTCTTCACAGGCTTGAAGGTGCCTGCGCCCACATGCAGGGTCACTTCCTCGCGGTCGATGCCATGTGCGTCCAAATCCTGCAATACGGCATCCGTGAAATGCAAGCCTGCCGTAGGGGCAGCCACGCTGCCCTTGATTTTGGAGTAAACCGTTTGATAGGTGGTCTTGTCGCTCTCTTCTGTCTTGCGGTTCAGATATGGAGGTATAGGCAATTCGCCTACGGTTTCCAGAATTTCCGCAAAAGAAACTTTCTCGTTGTCCCAATCGAAGTCCACCCAATAGTTGGTGCCTCCGCCCTTAGCGACCATCTGCTGTGCGGCTGGGGTAAGGGCATCGCCACGACGCATGGTGGCACTCAGGGTGAGCTTATGTCCCTTGATGTCGAAATCTCGCTTCAGGCTTCCCTCTTTCCATTTCTTCAAGTTGCCTATCATGCAGAGCCAAGAACAATGGCCTGCAGTCTGGAACATCAGCTCATAGTCGGTAGGCTCGGCGGGCTCCATCAAGAAAACCTCAATAAGCGCACCTGTTTCCTTGCGGAAATGCAGACGCGCTTGTATCACCTTGGTATTGTTGAAAATCATCAAGGCACCTTTTGGCAAATAGGATGGCAAGTGATGAAACACATCGTCGCTTACCTCACCGTGCTTGTAGACCAAGAGTTTACTATGGTCTCGCTGTGCGATAGGAAACTTGGCGATGCGCTCATCGGGCAAATCGTAATTATAATCACTGATCTTTATATGTTTTGTATCCATTATTTAATGTTTGTTTCTTCTTGTTTTGATAGTTATTTTTATATTTGCGCCATCTTTATGGTGGCGGATAGGAGCACATAGACCAAGATAAACATCATGACGGTCATGATCTTGTCGATGTCGTCGTAATCATAGCCTGTGCTTGTGTATTGGTTGGAGACATACTGGATATTTGGCGAAATGCGATGGTAGCACTTATTATATAATAGGTATATCAGGCTGCCGATTATGCCTCCCACCGCCAAGCCGCAGATGATATCCAAAGGATAGTGGACACCCAGATATAGACGAGTCAAGCAATTAGCAAGCGACCAGAGTATCAATGTGCACGTAACCACCCTGCTGCGAATGAGCAAGGCAAAGAAGATGGCG
>CAVKXW010000004.1:0-12340 GCA_963660215.1 Bacteroidaceae bacterium
AGAGGCGAAATGGTCTTTTAAATCTTTAAAAGACTTTTTCTTATCATACCTATATTCTAAGTACCATTCTTGATAAGCCTCTGTTGCCTCTACAACTTCTGTTGCACAGTGTTTCAGCATACTACCTGTATCAACGGAGATATTTGCTCCATTCTCCTGTCGTTTCCTTGCATCCTCAAAGCTTGTTCTCGCTATCTCGTTCAATGACTTTACTTCTTTATTAACCTTATAAAATAAAGCAAAGGCTCCCGCATCCCCCTCTCTATTAAATCTGAACGTATTTTGTGTAGGGTTTATTTTGCCGATGCGTCCATAATGAGGCTTATTATCACGCTCTACATACTCCATAAGCTCTTGCAGGGTATCTGCAAAATAACCTTCTGAGCCTATTGCAGCATCTTCTGCATCAAGGGTTGTATATACATTTGCCTTATCAAACTTACTCATCTTCGCCCTCCTCATATACTATTCTACTCGAGCGAATAGAGCCGAAAGTATAATTATTGTCAAATGATAATATTACAGAATCATCTTCATCATAAGAAGACAATTCATCTATAAGCTCTCTCACTGTCATTGAATGAGAAGAGGCTTCCTTAGAGCTATATGAATCTCTAGATGTATAGATAACAATCATTAGTCATCTCCTTTTGGGCATCTTATACCGTCTGCAATCTTTCTATCTTCGCAGCCTTCACCATAAGTACACTTCTCACAGAGTACTTTCTTATATACTACAGCATTAGTGGCTCCTTCAGCCTTAATCTCCTTATAATGGAAAATACGCTTATCTTTCCCTGGACCGCTTGCAACGAATGGGTATCCTTTCATCTCTGCAACAGGAATCATAAGACGCGACTTATCTCGGAGAGCTTTCATCTTACGTATACTGTTTCCTTTCTCAACGAGACGCCTCGTACTTGTTACGCTCCTGTTCAAGGCATAGGCAAAGTCAGCGATATGGATAAGCTCGATGCTTTCACCCGTATCCGGATTCTTATAGTTGTATATGTTCATTTTTTGACACTCCTTATATAAAATAAATCCCTACATCTCTTACCTTTGCTTACCTTTGCTTATGTATTGAGATGTAGGGACGAGGTTAAAGCTTAGAGGGATTTAATAACATACGATTTAGATGCTTCATCGAAAGCAACTTCGTGGTTATCTTTCTCTTTCCACTGCTTGATAAGCTTACGCATTTCAGCAAATCCTTTGCCCGTTGTCTCAAACACTTTCAAAGCAGTTACTTTGTCTCCTACTTTCGGTGATTCACCAAAGAGCTTAGTGAATACAGGAGTTCCGAATACTGTAGAAGCTTTGCGTACTCCGCAGAGATAGTCCAAGGCTTCCTTAGCTTTATCAGAGAGCTCAACTTTCTTAGATGTCAATTCATCTTTAAGAACCTGAGCCGACTCCAATCTCTTTGCGCGCGCTTTCTTCTGATAATCATTGTTAGATGATTTCTTTGCCGCTGTTGTTGCGTTAGCTGTTGTTGCGTTAGCTGTTGTTGCGTTAGCTGTTGTTGCGTTAGCTGTTGTTCCAACTTCTTTCTTTGCAGTATCCAAAAGACTCATACTACTACCTCCGAGATGATACGTAAGCTAAGAGCATTTACTTTATCGTATTACATATACTATTAACAATAGATATATAGTACAGAAATGCTTCTTTCTATTTGTACCTCTCTTGCTTAATTATGCTTTTATTATATAGAAAACAAAAATAATTTTCTCTCCTTTGCGGTGAGATTCTTACTTACCTCCATCGCTTTGCTCACTGTCAACGCAATGCTCGATGCAGTGACCTATTACCAGTATAGATGTATAAGCTAATCCTATCCACTGCAGCTCCTCTTCCGTTATCCCTCCTTGCGTACAAAGCCGCTTGATTACAGGTATCCCTAAGAAATTATCCTGTAACACGTTTGTATCTGTGCCTTCGATAAACTGGGTCTGCGCCTTTAGGATATCTTCTAGCTCAGGCTTAGAATGCTCCACTAAATAATCAACAAGTTCTTTATATTCCTCTAGTGTCATCGATAAGCCTCCTGAATGAATCCTTAACCTCTTCTTTAACAAGGTGCTTCCTCTTCCTAGCGTATTCATTCCGCTTCCTCTGCTCAGCTGTACGTCGGACGCACTCAGGCGTAATAATTCCACTTGCCTTATAAGTACTGTATTCGCTCTGAGTCATTAGCCAAGATTCTCCTGTTACAGGATTTAGTACACTAATACGTCCCGCTCGAGTGACATTCATTATTGTACCTTGCTCATTTACTCTGCGTCCTAGCCTACCATATTGATCAAGGACAAATGGTTTGTACCAGGTATCCTTAGGAAAAGTTGTCTCTACGATGCCGGAGACAATCATCTCGTGCATCTTCTTCACATACTTCAGCTCTATGCCCTCAAACGCCTGCGATATCCTAACAAAGTGCTTTCCTATAAGAGATTCCTCAAATCCGCAATATATAGTAAAGACTGAGCTCTTGAAGGTAGCTTCTTTCTTATTTAATGCAAAGCATCTATAGCATTTGTAATTAAGCCTAATACTTGCACCATCTCTTGTTATGTAATAATTATCTGTACCATTCTTCCTGTGCTGGATAGCTAACATCCACGGACCATAAGTAAATCCTGACTTAGGTTTTAGGAGTCCAGACTGGCCGGGATTAAAAGTCATAGGATGCTGGTAGAGATACTCCCATATCTTCTCCATCTTCGGCCTCCTTGGTATGTGTTGCATTAACAGTACAGGCTTTAATGATATCGATTCCTTGTATAGGCTTTGACCAATCGATCTTTGTCATATCAATATCAAACACTGGGTGTTCTAGAAATGCTGTAGCATAATCGAGGCACGAGGCTTTGTCCCGTGAAATCAGTGCCTTATTAAGGAGTCTGATAATATTGCTAGATTTCTTAACATATCCATAGGTCTTGATTAGTACAATATATGCATTTTGTGTTTCATCATATTTATGTGGTACGTTAGCAAGCTCTTCTTCTTTGATAAATACCCGGGCTGTTGAAGAAGTAATAGGAAAAGTCAGTTGATAGTAGTTGTGTACTACGCCTTTCATACCTAAGGTCGTGGGGTCTAGTTGTGCTCTATGTTTCTTTGTGTAACTGATACCTTTATTTTCAAGCCAGCGAGAGGCTGCCATCCAAGTCGTTGGAAGGGTATGGCTGATTCCTTTAACACCTTGGTGTAGGGGTGTTAAAGGTGGGTTTTGTTGATACTCAACTGCTTGAGCCAATGTCATACCACAATATACATAGATTATTAATAATCCGTCTTTTGTATCTTTCTCTGTACCTGAAAAGAAGTTATTAGAGGTGATTTCTCCTGTTCCCTGTGGTCCTGTTCCCTGTGGTCCTGTTCCCTGTGGTCCTGTTCCCTGTGGTCCTGTTCCCTGTGGTCCTGTTCCCTGTGGTCCTGTTCCCTGTGGTCCTGTTCCCTGTGGTCCTGTTCCGGAAGAGGAAGGGATACTTGTGATTGTGAAGGGTTCTAAGAAACCTTCTCTAGGCGAACCTGTAGCTAATACTGGAATGGCTACAATTCCTTGGTTTGCGTTATATCGCTTAACAATTGTTATTGGTCGTCCTTGGTGATGGTAGCGATACCAGTGTTTGAATGTGTTTAGTGTCATAGTTTCTCCTTTCACTACGTGTTTTATTTATAGTTGTTATTATAGAGGATTCTTGAAATCAAATCTATGTTTTACCGTGAGAAATATCTTGTTTGGACATTTATAGTGATGTAATTCTTTAGTTATTTTTAGACATTAATTATACCCTCTCCCACTATAAGTAAGTATGGAGCATGGTTTAACTTGAAAACTTGGACTTTTATGTAGAAGTCCTTCTTGATCATTCTTGGTTGCCAAGCACAAGTATCTATGTACTATAGTGTTTCTCTAAGTAAATCTTGCATTGTAACTCTTTGTATTATAAGGAAATATTAGGTTTTCTCAGTCTTTTGCTAGTTGCAAAAATCAGCTATAATTATAAAAAATTGAAAAAAATTTTTTTTCAAGCTTCCAAACTACTGACCAGTAGTTTAGGATTTCAGTCAATTTTTTCTATTCTATCAGTCGCATCATTTTGGAAAATGAGGTATATTCGCAAGACTATATTAATATATAGTATAATATGTATAGTGTATATACCCTATATTATATACCAGGTAGCGCTAAAGCACTGCCAACCAATCTTGTTAATATACCTACTCGACCTTGTTAGTACAAGAACCTCTTGAACATCTTCCGTGCATTCAACTCTGTTAACCCGTATGTACCATTCTGCCAGCTGACTTCTTGTTTAGATTCGTCCCACGATACATTATACGCGAATATGTACTCATATCCGTCTCCGTATACAGCGGGCCGCCTAAATACAGCGTTCTGCAAGTCTCTCATATACAGCTCTAGATCCATATTATGGTTTTTATACAACAGCATATTTTACTCCTTAAGCTTAATAAACACCGCTAATTTTGCTCTATATTGCGCATTATTGCGCTATAAATCAATGGCGCCATTCTTCTTGATATTAATTCTCGATTTAGTCTGCGACTACATAGAATCCGTCAACGTGGCAATGATTGCGTCTTAAAGCTTCCTCGAATTGCTCGTGCATTCTATCGGAAACAGGAGTACTGGTACGACTACGTGCCTCATCGAGCAGGTCTAGCACCTTGTCTCCCGGTTTCGGATCAAAGTTGAAGGAAGTAGACGCAGACATAGAGCCGCGTCTAGACGGTTTCTCGCCACATAGTGCAGACCAGTCATCACCGGGTAACGGCTGATTAGACAGCGCAGCCTGAAGACAGCGCGACCACTGCAGATTACGAAGTGCGTGATAGTACTGAGGGTTCTTATGTGTAGAACGCTCGCGTACCTCAGCCTCGTATTTAGCTACGAGTTCATCAATGTTCATAGTATAGACCTCCTACCAGTACAACCATTCTATCTCATCAAGAGACAGTGTATGGTAAGTATCATCTTCCCAGTTATCGTTGTTGCCGATAACATCCTCCACCTGTTTAAGTAATTGTTCTTCGTTCATAACATACTCCTCCCACGTAACGTGGACATAGTTGCTTGTAACAACCTGATAAACTCTCTCCGTTCTAACTGAACTACATACTAGTCTTCCTTGTAACAAATTCCGTTACAAGACATTATATAGTCTACGTATTCTACAGGAATATTTAGATGTCTATAGTTCTTATCAAACCATTCACACATCTCGTGCATCTTCTCGCGAGAGATAGACATATGCGTCCAGTATATTCTTTCTCCACGTCTATATCCTTCTTCCTTATTAATAAGTTCATCGAACTTTTCTAAAGCTTTACGCAGCTCTTGACTTTTCATAGTTTCTCCTTAGCTGATAAACTCTCGTACTGAACTAAGCTTCGATGAACGTACCTGTAGCATAGTCTGCTTTCAGGTTCTTTCTCTCTGCTGCTTTCATTATGTTAGTTGCTTTTCTATCACTGTACTTCTGCAACACATCTAAGATTTTGTCTCCTACGTTGATTTCGATCGAAGACTGCGTAGTACGCTCTGAAGCAAGAGTTGTAAGTAAGATGAATGTATCTGAGTCTTCTTTCGAGAGCTTTACATCGCTCTTCTCGATTAATGCTCGAATAAGATGCAATGTTCTTCTCTCTCTGCTGAGTGAGTACAGCTTAGTAGAACGCGTATTCTTACTAATACTGTCGTTCGTCTTAGTAGACGCAATTGTTGATTTGAGCTCATTGAGCTTCTCATCGATAAGTTTGAGTTTGTCGTTCATAATAGACTCCTACTGCTCTAGATACGTTACTAAAGCATAATTAATGTTTATTACGTAACACGTACGTACTTAAAAAGAAGTTAGTTGTTTTTGAAACTTCTTTATATATATTATAAACAATTATGAAATATTTTCAACAGAATTATAAAATATTTCTCACTATGTAGATACAGTACGTATGTAGATACAGTACGTATGTAGATACAGTACGTATGTAGATACAGCGCGAAAATTGAGGGGTATAGGGCGCAGAGTACCGGCGGCAAATGCTTTTAAGCTGCAATGCGTAAGCTTGACCCAAATCGACAGAGTCCGAGACCTTAGTTTGAAAGCTATTCTAATCCGGCTTTCTTACGGATTTAGGAAGAGTAGTACACGGAGGACCCCTATTCCTAATTAAGATTTTGTTGTTTAGAGTCATAGTAACCTCCTTGGCTTGTAACAACCTGATAAACCCTCTCCGATAGCGCTATAGCCTATCTAACGCTAAATTCGAATGTAACTATACCGTTATCCGGTACACATTCATCTACAGTAATCATAACTTCCGGATGTTCTTGAGTATACATCCAGATAGCCCCATCAATCGCAGACCACATATACCCGTGATCCTTTTTGTATGCCTCTTCAGAGATTACCATACGGTTTAATCCTATACGGCTATAACCTTCGAAGATACCCTCATCCCTGTATCGAGCAAAGAGCCTATCCAACTTTGTTAAGAAGTCTTCAAGACACGCTGCTACCAAACTCTCTTTTGACTGTTTCATTATGTTTTCCATAATATATTCCTTTCTACTGCTTATTCCCCAACCGCTGTAGACGAGACCTAAATTGTTATATAAACCCTCTCCGATAGCGCTATAGCCTATCTAGCATATCACGTATAGTAAGCATTTCTTTGCTTACATCCACCTGAGCTCTTTGCAAAGCTTCTTTGAATTCTACATCTCCCGTAGAAGGTTCCCCTAATAAGTTGCTGATAGCTAAGAACTTATCCCGAAGTTGGTCTAAGCTTCTTTGAAGAGCTTTCTCCATTACTCTACTCTCAGCCATTGTTAAGTTAATTGAAACGTGCATAATATATTCCTTCCTAGCTTGAGGACAGCTAGGCACCATATTAGTTATTTAATTATTAAGACTATAGCCTCAATAATGATTGCTATTACATCGCACATAAGTACGAAGCCAATGAATCCTGATGCAAAGGAACTTTTCTTTACATCCCTATCACACATACATACTACACATATAATGCATAGCATAATCAAAGCTAGAAGCTCTTTCATAATATTTTCCTTCTGCGTGATAAGGTATACGCAGCCCACCAAAGAACTTATTTATTTACGTGACGATAGTCATAGTGAGGGTCATCACCATACGTATCGTCTTCCCGTATATACCCAAGTCTTTTATTTTCTTCATTGCATATCCTCATCGCATCTGACTTAGATATGTTCTCAATAAGAATATCCTTACGCATACCATTTGTATAATATACATACCAACAACCAATAGATGTATTACAATGCGATACATCAGCGTCAAATAAGAAATTGCTTTCCATATTCATAATATTTGTATTCATAATGAATCTCCTCGACCTAACGGCCTATTTTACTGTGTTTAAGTGATATAGTTTCACTTTACGTTATATATTCCGCACACACCCTAGCGCATATCTAATGCCGTCAGAAATCCGACCCTAATATCTTAGCTCATACCTAATGACGTCAGATTTCTGACACTAATACCTAGCGCATACCTAATGCCATCAGATTTTGCACCCTTTTCATATCATCTTTTCTCTTCTATTATTCTGATTATGACATACAATCAAGGACTTGAATTCTTCCGCAATCATCTCG
The DNA here is from genome assembly GCA_963660215.1 of Bacteroidaceae bacterium. Taxonomy (GTDB): domain Bacteria; phylum Bacteroidota; class Bacteroidia; order Bacteroidales; family Bacteroidaceae; genus Prevotella. Next base: position 7,676 of record CAVKXW010000004.1, read on the forward strand.
CCCCTGAGGTAAACGCGTATGATGAGACCTTCGCAGAAGGGCCGGAATATGCAACAGGATACCGCATCTACGTAATGGATAAAGACTATAATAGATATAATATATCCCGAACCGCGAAGATGCCCGAAAGCATAGAGAAGAACGTGTTTTACTGGCATAATAAGCAGGTGGCTGAGGCGTATATGATACATTATGCAGACGCCAACCCAAACCTCACCTATGGACTATTTCCTGTAGAGGTTACACGAGGAGAGAATCCGTGGAAAAACAATTTTGGTCAGGTGGCGAAGGAGCTGCATATAACGCAGACCGCTCCATTGAAATTACTGACTCCCGAAATGACTAAAGAAGCACGTCAGAATCCTGACCTTGAGCTATTCAGCGATTAGGGATAATTATAACAAGTGGAGGCATAAGATGGCATTATCTAGAGATAAGAAAGACAACATATACAATGCACTTGTTGTAGGTATGGCACTTGAGGATGCCTATATCTACGCAGGACTCACCGAGCAAGAGATAAAAAGCGCAGCTGAAGACGACTTGTTACAAAGTGAGTGGAGGCAGGTAATCAAAGGACACGAGTTTAACCTGCTGTCACGTATGCAGGAAATTAGTGCTAAGCAGGCTCGTATGGGCAAGGAAGCAGCTACTGAATGGATGCTTGAGAAGATGTATCCTCGCTATAGCGGCAAGCCTCAAGGCGATATCGGAACTATTACACTTAATATTCAGAACCAGAAAGATGATGACGACTGCGTGGAGATACATTAATTAATCGTTTTGGATTAGGAGATTAAGATGGAGATAACCTCATTTAAACATCAGAGAGCTGCACTAAATCTTGTAAGGAACAGGCCCGATACACCATACGTGTTCCTTATAGGGGGATATGGGTGTCTTAATGGAGAGGCAAAGATTTCTACACCTACAGGAACCGTTCCTCTCTATGAGTTTGAAGGAGGCCTAGTTAATACTCCTATAGGTGTTAAAAATGCTTCTTGGCCTGTTCCTGTACCGATGCACACTGTTCTCGTAGAAGGGGATGATTTTCAAATCCGCTGCAATGGTGACCACCTGCTTGCATGTTCTGAGATGCTCGGAGTGAGATTCGATAGTCCCCTGTGGATTCCGGTTCGTCATTTAATGCTTCTAGACCTATTATGGCTCTTCCTTTATTCGACCACTGAGGACATCTCCCTTCTAGTTCGGCCCTCAAATGTTCAGCATTGGATGGAAACAATTGAAGATTACCTATTCGGTTATCTCGCCTGTTACCATTTCGATGATGAACTACTTCACCTTCTTTTAGAAGACGACCGATATGAGCTTCCATTACGAGAATATGTTCAGGAACATAGCATCCAGTTCCCCTCTGAGACCGAGGATGTCGAAATAATACTTGAATGTATCCGTCTTTACCGACTATATAACCACGTTTATATGAGCCGTTCCAAGAACCTTTTGGACCTCCCTTCTTTTGAATCCTTATTCCGTAAAGACGAAGAGCGTCTCCAACAGCGTGAGCATTTTTACCAAGCTGTTTTGCAATCTCTACATTTGACAGACCTTCTTCACAAAGTTCCTTCAGTACAGGAATCCACTTTTTTGATAAAGGCATATGCTTATCCTCCTATCTATATAATAGGAGAACATTCCCACCGAAGCCACGTTCTAAAAATAACAGCCGCTGGTCCGGACACAGTATATAGATTTCACGTAGATGAAGCTGAATGCTATTACGCTAATGGCATACTTCACCATAACTGCGGAAAGTCTTATACTGATGTCCAGCTACTGCTGATGCTTACAGGCGCGTATATGTATTCTAAGATACCCCTCACCATAGGCATAATCGGCGTAACTATCAAATTGCTAACCCAGACCGTATTGAAAGACTTTAAGGCAGCCCTTGATCAGGCTTCTATTCCATATAGAGATAATGCTATGAAAGGGCAGCTCACCGTAGGCTCAGTAACATTTATATATCTTGCTATGAGTAACCCAGGTGATATCTATGCTCATAACTTCTGCTGCGCCTTAGTAGATGAGATGGACGAGCTTCCTGCCGAAAAGGTACTCGAAGTCGTTAAGGCTGTGCAAGAGCGATGCCGCGTACATATGCCTCCTCCATTTGATAGAGATCCCTTTATATTCTTTTCTACTACCGCTCAGGGTATGGGAGGAACATACCAATTATGTGAATATTTCAAGAAGCGCGGACTGAAGTACGCCATTGTTAAAGGGAAGACTGAGTATAATACATCTCTGGCAAGGTCACAGATCGAACTGCTGAGGAAGCTGTATACTGAAGAAGAGGCCAAGGCCTACCTAGACGGAGAGTTTGTTAACCTCACTACAGGACGAGTGTATCCTGAGTTCAATCGCAAGAAGCACGTATGTATGCGTTTTCCTGTGACACCTACAGAGACTATATATGTAGGTCAGGACTATAATAGCGGATTTAATGCCTCGTGCGAAGTGGTAGAACGAGCAGGACATCTGTTTATAGTAAATAGCCACCACTGGGACTATATGGGAGATGCCCCTAAGAGATTAAGACAAATGTATCCTACAAATCCTATCGTTATGATACCTGACGCCAGTGGAAAGGAGATTATGAGCGGATTTATGGATGAGGTAGAGGATGCACATATTCAGGTTATGTGGAATAATAAGAATGCCTCTATCACAGAACGTATTATGGCTGTAAACAAGGCTATTGCTTGGGGACAACTTAGCGTTATGGAATATAATGAGTTTGAGAAGGATTCATTGCAGGATAAGATTATAATGGCTCTTGAGACGCGTGACTTTGATGATACGGGTAAGCCTAGAAAAGGTAAAGGCCCTAATGCATTAGATCACGGAGCAGACTCAATGGAATATGCTATATGGCACATTATCCATAGTATCCACGGCTATGAGAAGATACTAGAAGTACTAAGAGCCACGTATCATCGCGATAGTGAATAAAATATTACCTTTGCAGTACATATGAGAACGAGTTATTATTCAGATGTATCGTTCGTGATATATTCCACCTTCCTAGTTCTTGAGGCTATTTCCTTGTAGGGGTAAGTTTTATTCCTGCAGGTAAATCTCCGACTTAGTCTTAGGGATTAGGAAGGACCTTTGTGAGGTATTCAGATGATTCCAAAGCAGCCCATAAATTCAATGCGTGTATATGGTACAACATCACAATACACAACGCCTCCCTCAAATTCAGAGATTGATGCTGGAGTCGAACCCCTTGACTCCCTTCCTGCAGATTGGTGGAACTGGCTTTGGAATCAGGTAACATTGGAAGAAGGACATACCGTACAATTCTGCAACTCACTGTTTGCAGAGATTTCAACAGTACTTACGGCAGCAGGAGTTACACCAAAAGAAGCCAATACAAATGACCTACTGAATGCCATCTATAAGATTACTCAGGCTATTGCAACTACAGAGAAGGCAGGCTCAATCAAGGCATCTCTAGTAAGCGGGCGTATCTATGTTGATAGGAATGAAGGATGGGCAGAGGTCAATGACCTCGGAACACCTAGCTCTTTGAATACGACGAGCAAAGAGGTAGTAGGAGCTATCAATGAATTGAAGAAATCAATTTCAGACCTCAATACTACTCTCACAGATATGATTACAACTAAGGTGGAGGCCGAAGCTACTGCCCGAGCAGAGGCAGACTCTGCTTTAGGCGAGAGGATAACTAATGAAGCTACTGCCCGAGCAGAGGCAGATACAGCGCTGCAGACATCTATTACAACCCTAGATTCAGCAGCAGTAAAGTCTGTAAACAATGTCAAGCCGACCAACGGAAATGTCAGTATTACTGTCGATACCGCAGTACTTAAAGATTCCTCAGTCACCACAGCAAAGATAGCTGGCAGTGCCGTAACTACGGCAAAGATAGCTGACAGTGCAGTAACTAATGCTAAAATTGCAGGAACCATACCTATTGAAAAAGGTGGAACTGGAGCAACCACGGCTGCAGCAGCGTTTAAAGCCCTAGCAGCAGGACCTAATGAAAGTACGCTGTATATACAGGAAGATGACCCCTTACTGTATCAATCTGGAGGAACGACCTGGAAAAAATCCTCATTCCTCACAGCTATAAAATCTCTCTGGTCTATCTTTAATGATAAACAACCAGCAGAGTTTCCTACTAGCTATATAACCCAGTGCCTAAAAGGCAGACGACAATATGTCCCTATAGCTATCACGCAAATACATACATATGCCCCAGCAAACACGCTCTATAACCCACCCATAACCGTTGCAGTAGGAAACAACGGCCTTATGTATGGAGTAGCAGGAATTGGGAAAATAGTAAAGCACGGCCTCACGAGAACAGCGTGGTTGGATGTAGCCGTGGGATATAATACAGGAGACACCATCACTTCTCCTATAATATATATAGCTTGGAAAAATTTTGAGAGCGAGACCATAGCAATTGCTAAATATAATTCAAACACTGATGTATATATAACGAGCTCAGGTACAACGAGTACACCTTCGGTCTACTGGAATGTCCCTACTATATATAATACTGCTAGATTATGTATCACATCCTCCAACCTAGTTATAGCAGGCACGGCAACATCTCAGCTGTATGTATATACCATAAGTCTTACAGCAAGCGCATCTACTACGCCTACTTCC